>NZ_JBEEAC010000030.1:0-70110 GCF_040120695.1 Plantactinospora sp. B6F1
GGCCACGACACACACTGGCTCAACTGGCGCCGCCGTCACCAGGCCCGTGCACGCTGGTTCCACCAACGTGCACGGCTGAACCGGGACTACGCCCTGGTCAACTAGCAATTGGCGGCTGCCGTACTAGACCTGAGAACCAACGGCATCATGACTCGATGAGGTCCTTTCCGGCGACTGTTCCAGTTGCAGCTCTCGATTCCGCTGCTCCTCCTTCAATGCTTCTACTCGTTCGGCAAATAGCCGCATCGCAGCCTCATCATCGTCTGCATACTGTCCGTAGTCATGAATTCTCAATTCTACAGAGTTGTACTCTTTCTCGACCGCATTTGCCGTTTGCTGAAGATTGAACCCGCGTTCCCTGAACTTGAAGTAGCTGCTGAGGCCAGCAGAAGCACTTACTAGGACGCTGACGACCACGGTTATCCAGTTCAAAGGACTCGATGAAGCCATCGCGCTAGTCAGGCTTGTTACGACGATGGAGCCAAGAATGATGGCAGCCTGGAATGTGTTGTGAATCCGGCGATTACTGGCGGCACTGCGGCGCGACTCTTCGATATACTCCCACGACTCGATCTTATATCGGTTACGGATTGCGTCGTAGCCGCCGGGGGAACGGCCGGGTGCGGCATGTCCTCTGCGGATCGCCCGCATCTTTCGCAGGTCGGACTCGGCCTCAAAAACGGTATCACGTTGTAACTTTAAGTTGATAACAGCAAAAAGTAGTGACAGAAATCCGATTGCCAGGCAAATTAGCTGGGCGCCTTCCGAAAATGAGCCGAGGCCGGCAATAAATGTTGCACTGAACGAGATCACAACCACGAGGCTCAACAGTGTCCAGATCGCAATCACGCGCAGATAGAATCGAGCCTTCTCTAGGCGACCTTCAATAGCTGCTATGCGGATCTCTGGTTCCGAATCGCCACTTGGCTGCACCATCGACACTCCCAACTACCGACAGTAGCTAAAGGATTACTGACAAGACATGCATTGTACTAAGTCGATTAATGACGAAGGCAACCAGTAGTGTCAGATTAATGACAGAGGGTGTCGGAGGGTTGCAAGCGTGCCCGCAGCCCTAATCCGACGAGGAGATACCGCATACCGCCTGGTCACTGCGGCTGGTACGGACGGCAGACGACTGGGGTGAGCATCGCACACTGCTGCCCAGTCTCCGGCGATGCAGACCGTTCTTGGTGGGACGGCCTTGCCGAAACCTGTTGCGACCTCGTTGCCCGTAACACGCAGTGAACGACAACTCGGGATCATGTCAAGCATCAACTGGGACGCAGGTGTAAAGCATCTACCGGGACAAGACAACGTGCCTCTACGTGTCCACTGCCGAGACGTTCTCTTTATGATCAAGGCGCCGCGCAAGCGCGGCGCACGGCCCGCCCGCACTCGGCGGGCTGCATCAGCGCTGGAATCTTGACGGCACGTCGACTCAGAACATGGGGCGAGCCTCGTCCTCATCCTCAGCATCATCATCCTCGTCACAGCCCCGTATGAGGCGGTCGAGGTCTGCCGGGTTCATGCGCTTGAGCTGTGCTTCTAGCTTACGGCTGTAGTGGCGATCGTTCGGATCACTGCCGTTGCCGGCAGCAACCCGACCGTACGCCTTCATGAACGGCCCTATCCCTCGCCGGAGTCGGTCACGTCGGTGCCCCATGGACCGACGGTAGGCGCTGTAGGACGCTGCGGGCCAACGGTTTGTCACTTCTAGCCACCCACTGTGGCGGGTGCATGACGCCTTCTGCTGGAATCGAGTTGAGACGGCCGGGGCCTACTCGGCTCTGTTGCGGACCTGATGCTGTTGGTCCACTCCGATGCACCCCACCACGGACGAGGCATCAGCCGACAGGAGAAGCTGAAAGTAGTACGGCGGATTATCGACCCGCACTCCGCCGAGGCGTAACGCCTGGTCTCCCGCACCGCGCAGATGCTCGACAGCTTCCGCGAAGCCAAGCGTAGGTATCCCAGCATCGCGGGTGATCTTGTCCCCGAACGCCGTATGTCGCTGCCAGTTGGCTCGCTGGGACGAGCCCGGCGGCGATGTCGAATCCGGCACCGGCGCCAAGTGCTGCCCGACACGCCTCGGACGCCTCGCCCGCACCACCCAACAGGGCCACCAGGGTTTCCCGCCGCACGGCAACAACGTACCGGACGAAGCAGCCGGAGAGCCGTGACGATTGCGTGGGTGGTTGGCCGCCATCGTGGGCCGGGCAATCGCTGCCGCGCCGCTTCGCGGCTCGACCCGCAACCAGGACTCCGGCCGTTCGTTCAGCCAGTCTCCGATGTGGCGCTGCACGAGCCGCAGTCTCCGTGACAACGCTGAGGTGTCGTCGGCGTACGGCGAATGCCAGTCGTGCCAGTCCGTCGTTTCGGTCACCCGACGATGCTGCCATTCCGGATTAGCACCAGGCCGATCCCGTCCGCTTTACCGCACACAAAAGCACGCCACAAAGAAGCGCTACCCTCGGTCATGACATCTTGGACGAATCGGTACACGGACGTGCCGAGAATAGTGCAACGTTCTCCCCCGCTCCGGCGGGCGGTTTCGGCAGCGGAGTAGGCGTCGTTGTGGCAGCAGGGGTGGACCGGTCACTCCGCCTCGAAGCCACCGCGTACTCGCGCGAGAGTCAACCACTGCAGCCGGTTGACCCACTTCGGATCGGTTTCCAGGGAAGTTTGTTGTTTAGCCGGCACTTTCGTTAGGCCGCCACTGCCTCATCGATCTCGCGTATGGTCACCAACCACCGATCGTTCGACCGGAGCTGTTGCCCCAAGCTCATACGCGCTGTCGTGCCGTGAGGTACGCGGTCGATCAGGCGCGCCGATGTCCGCTAATCCTCGAAGTCGAACTCGAAGGTGCCCGCCTCGATGCGGTCGATGAGCTGGCTGACATCGTCCGCTTGCCGGATTGCGCTTTCCCATCCACTGCTTGTGATGTCGACCAGCAGCACCGGTGCAGGGTCGATGCGCAGGTCGAGCACGAGTTGTTCACGGGAGCCGTCACCGCCGATGATCGCGATGCCGGGGTGCGCATCGGTGGCTTCGCCCCATGCGTCATGCAGCTCGATCATCTCGCGTGGCGAATTGAGCCAAACGTAGGTCTCGCGGGTCACCCAGCCTCGCCGGAACCACGACTCACCTTGGAGGTAGGCTCGCCAATCGACAGGCAGAGGTCGGCCCAATGCCTTGTCGGCATCGAAGAATTCCTGGTCGTTCACTGAGCCGCGGTACTCGGCGCCCTCGGTGATCGCGCCGACAAGGTGGGCGTTGAGGTCGGCAAGCTCCTCGGCGGGGATCCAGTACTCCAGCACGTCGCGGCCACCGGCCTGGTGAACCTCGTAACGGTCCAAGTACGAGCGCTGGACATCGAACCGGGTTACGTAACCGACACCTTCAGCGGGGACGTTCCACTCGCGGGCGATCTTCGTCGCGTACCAGCGATTGAGCACGAGGTAGAAGATCGGCTGGTCCGGCAGGCGTGGTGGCCATGCCCGCCACCCCGATGCCGCCTACGAGGTCAAGTTCGGCCTGCCCGGTAGGCCGCCATAAGGTGGTCGTGTCGGAGTTGTCGATGGTCTGCTCCTCGTCAATCGTGGTTGCAGGGCTTCGTGGCGAGCCGCGCGTCCACCAGGGCCTGTCTCGCGATTACGCTGCGCTCCTGGGAGTTGCTGGTTGACGATTCAGGGTGCCCAGGTGCGGCACTACCACTGTCGAGTGGTAGGCTCCGGTGGTATGACGCAGGCGATCAAACGCACCCTATCGATGCGCCCCGAGGTCGATCGAATGCTCACCGCCCATGTCCAGCGCACGCCCGGGGCCACGATGTCCGCGACCGTCAATGCAGCCTTGGCCGAGTACCTGGAGGCTGCGGCGCTGGAGGCGTATCGGCGATGGGACGCCGAGGCCGACGAGGGTGAGCGAGCAGCCTTGGACGCGTTCGCCGTCCACCATGACGAGTCTTGGTCCGCCGGGTGAGGCGGGGAAGCATTCTGCAGTACCTGGTGGGCAGCCACCGGCTGCGAGTCGTCGTCGTCACGGCGGATCGATACAATCCGACCCACGGTCTCGTGGCCCCGCTTCGCGAACGAACCGCACCCGACCTCGCCCCCGCGTTCCTCGTGCCGCTGAGCCGGCAGGACTGGCCGACCGCCGCTGTCATTGATCTCTCCCGGGTACGCGCCCTCGACCCCGCATCAGTCGCCGGACCGGCCGGCCAGCTCACCCACACAACCCTCACGGCCTTGACGACCGCCGTCCGCAGCTACCTCGGCGCGGCGGACCGGATTTCTTAGCAGACCTGACACGGCTTCAGAGGCACTCCCCACTTGGATCGCGGTTACCTTGCCGTCCGCCGGTTTGACCGTCGGACGGTGCACTTCGCTGGCGGCATCGCTGGTGTGGGGATCGGGGTGGCGCTGCCCATGGGACTGGCACGGTGTTGCCCACCCATCCGGTGTTTCGAACTGGCTCGATGTATTCACCGTGGTAGCCGATGGAGTGCAGCAACAGCAGCGTGGCGTAGCGGCGGTAGAGCTGCCAGCTGTCCTCGACGAGTCCATCGTGCCTGTAGATCTGATCCTGAGGTGTCTGCGGGTGGATCAACCCAGACGATGCGGGCCAGGCTCCATTCGCGCATGTCGGTCTTGACCTGCCGGATCAGGGCGGAGTCGCCGGTGTTGCCGGGCCAGCACCACACGCGCACGGGGATGCCGGTGCGGGTAACGGCCATCCCGACCACCACCTGGGGCAGGTCGTCGCGGGGGAGTCCCTGCTCTTGCCATGGGCGCGGAACCCGGCCTGCTTGGCTGCTGCGGGATCGTCGGCGTCGACCGGTTTGCCCTTGTCGTCACGCCAGACGAGGTCGTCGGCCTCGTCGAGGTCGAAGTAGGTGCTGGTGGTGTCGAAGAACAGCAGGTCGACTTGCAGGTTGAGCAGGTCGGCAGTCTGGTCGTAGACACCGCGGGTCAACGCGGGTTCGACCTCGATGAGCTGGTCCATCGCCCGGTAGCAGGCGTCGTCGGTGACGTGCGCAAGGCCGGGCAGGTGCACGTCCTGGCAGACCCAGTCGGCACCGGCCAGTTTGCTCGACGGCGTCAGCGCCCGGTTCGCGACCAGCGCGAACAGAACCCGTTCGACGTCGACCTCGCGGCGGGTCGAGCCGACCAGCGGCCGCAGGACGGTGTCGATACGCAGCCGGCGCCACAGCCGACGAACGTTCACGCGTACCTGACTGGCCGGGCCAACCTGTACGCCGAAGATCATGCGGTGGGTGGCGATCGCGGGTATGGCCCGCCGGATCACCCGCGGCGGAACCGGCCCGCCGGCCGACCCGCCGAACGTTCAACTGGACCTGATCACCACCCTCTCAACACGTTCTAATCCTGGCCTCAGGTTGATCGGGCAGGATGAGCGGAAAAGCATCGACTGGAGAGGGGCGGGCCGGCGTGCGGATCATGATCGCGGATGACGAGGCGGCCATCCGTGAGTCGCTGGAGCGGGTGCTCCAGGTCGAGGGTTACGACACCAGCACCGTCGCCAACGGTCTCGCGGTGCTCGACGGGGTCGGTGGGGCCGGCGGTGACAAGCTGGATCTGCTGATCCTCGACGTGATGATGCCCCGCCTCGGCGGGTTGGAGACCTGCCGGCGGTTGCGGGCGGCGGGTCGGGATCTGCCGGTGCTCATGCTGACCGCCCGTGACCAGGTCTCCGACCGGGTCGCCGGGCTGGACGCGGGCGCCGACGACTATCTACCCAAGCCGTTCGCCACCGAGGAGTTGCTGGCCCGGGTCCGGGCTCTGCTGCGCCGCCGCGCGCCGGGCGACGACGAGTCGCAGCTCCTGACGTTCGCCGACGTCCGGCTGGATCCCGACGGGTTCGAGGCGTGGCGGGGTGGGCGGCCGCTGCACCTGACCCGGACCGAGTTCTCCCTGCTGCAGGTCCTGATGCGCAACGCGACCCGGGTGTTGACCCGTGACGCGCTGTTCGAGGCGATCTGGGGCTTCGACATGAGCACGACCGCCAACAACCTCCAGGTGTATGTGAGCTACCTGCGCCGCAAGATGGAGGCCGAGGGTGAGCCGCGATTGATCTACACCCTGCGCGGCTTGGGGTACACGTTGCGGGAGACTCCTCCGTGAGCAGGCCCGCCGGCCGGGAACCGCGCCGGCTGACCCGATGGTGGCGCCGGCGGTCCCTGCGGACCAGGCTGACGGTGATCGCGGCGACGGCCATCGCGGTCTGCGTGTTCGTGGCCTTCCAGGTGGCCAGCGAGCTACTGGACTGGGAGCTGCGGGACACCGTCGAGGATCAGCTGCGCGCCGACTCCCGCGTCCTGGCGACGGACGCGGAGCGCGCCGGTCTGGCGCAGGTCCAGCTACCGCCGTATCCCGGATCCGGTCGGCTGGTGCGGGTCATCCTGCCCGACGGCTCGACCCGGACGCCGGTCGGCCAACCCGCGCTGCCTCCGGTCAGCGAGGACGCCGGGCGCGTGGCGCAGGGCGCGTTGGCCGACCTGATGGAGTCGAACGACAGCGATGACGACGGCTACGTCATCTACACGCTGCGGGCGGGCGACGGCGCGGTCCAGCTGGCCCGCGTCACCGACGACAGCCCGATCAACCAGTTCGGGTTTGGCATGCTGCTGATCGGGCTGCTCTGTGTGGTCGGCGGCGCCCTTGTCGGGCGGACCGTGGCGCGGGCCGGGCTGGCACCGATCGACCGGCTGACCGCCGCCGCGGTACGTGTCGCGCAGACCCGGGATCTCGACGCCGACATCCCGGATGAGGGCGGTGGGGAGATCCGGCGGCTGATCCTGTCGATCAACGACATGCTCGCCGCGCTCCGGGACTCCCGGCGGGCCCAGCGGCTGCTCGCCGAGGACGCCGCCCACGAGCTCAAGACCCCGCTCACCAGCCTGCGCCTCAACGTCGAGCTGTTGATCCGGCTCGATCGGCGCGGCACCCTGGACAGCGCACTGCCGGCGGAGAGCCGGACCCGGCTGCTCAACGATCTCGGCGCCCAGGTGGCCGAGTTGAGCACCCTTGCCGCCGAGCTGACCGACCTGGCGCGCGGTGACGTCAGCGACGAGAGCACCGAGCTGCTCGACCTCGCCGACGTGGTGGTGGCCGCCGCGACCCGGGCGCGTTCCCGCGTGCCCGACATCGAGGTCGCGCTCGACGTGACCTCCGTGTGGGTGAGCGGGCGGCCCGCTGCGCTCCAGCGGGCGGTGCTCAACCTCATCGACAACGCCCGCAAATGGTCCCCTCCGGACCAGCCGGTCCAGGTCCGGCTCCGTGCCGAGGGCGCGTCGGCGGTGCTCGACGTCGACGACGCCGGGCCGGGCATCGACGCCGCCGACGTGCCGCGGGTGTTCGACCGGTTCTACCGTGCCGACAGCGCCCGGGCGTTGCCGGGATCCGGTCTGGGGCTGTCGATCGTGCAGCGGGTCGTCGACGCCCACGGCGGCCGGGTCGCCGTCGCCCGGTCCGCACGCGGTGGCGCGCTGCTGCGGGTCGACCTTCCGGCTGCGGCCCCGCCCGCCCCGATCGCGCGGCTCACCGCCGGGGAGGACACCGCGGTGCGCTGACCTGCCCCGGCGGCGTGGCGCAGGACAAAGGGACGGCGGCCCTCGGGCATGGCCCCGCGCGGTTCACCGTCGGGGCAGGACACCGTGGTGCGCCGACCCCGGCCCCGGCCGCACGGCGCAGGACCGAAGGGCGGCGAGTGCCGGGCCCATGAAAAGATCCGGGACGGGCCTGGGTCCCCGTCCCGGATTTCGTCCGTGCCGCCGCGCTCACCGTTGCAGCGCGAGCTCCTCATCGTCCGCGAGCGGCCGTTGACCGTCCGGCGGCTCCACCGGCCGGGACAGCCGGCTCGGCCACCACATCCGCCGGCCGATCAGCAGGGTGAGGGCGGGCACCAGGACCGACCGCACCAGCAGGGCGTCGAGCAGTACGCCGAAGGCGACCAGGAACCCGACCTCGATCAGCATCACCAGCGGAAGTGTGGTGAGGACCGCGAATGTGGCCGCCAGGACCAGGCCTGCCGAGGTGATGACGCCACCGGTGGCGGAGAGGGCCTTTAGCATGCCCTCTCTGGTGCCGAGACGCACGGTCTCCTCCCGGGCCCGGCTGGCCAGGAAGATGTTGTAGTCGACGCCGAGCGCCACCAGGAACAGGAATGCCAGCAGCGGCACCGAAGAGTCGACACCCTTGAACCCGAGGATCGTGTCGAAGACGAACACGCTGCCGCCGAAGGCTGCCGCGAACGAGACGACCACGGTGGCCATCAGGACCAGCGGGGCCACGATCGCGCGCAGCAGCAGCCCGAGGACGACCAGGACGACGACGAGCACCAGCGGGATCACCAACTTCTCGTCGCGGCTGGTGGTCACCTCGGTGTCGAGGTTCTCCGCGCTCGGCCCGCCGACGATCGCCTCCGCCCCGCTCACCGCGTGCACGGCGGTACGCACCCGCTTGATCGTTTCGTACTCCGCGGCGGAGTCCGGCGCGTCTGTCGGGAACACGGAGATGTCGGCCCAGCCACCGCTGGTCTGGCCCGGGATGGCCTCTGCCACACCGCGGGTGCCCTTGACGATGTCGAGCACCCGCTCCTGGTAGGCCGGTCGCGTGAAGATCGTCATCGGCTGGCCGCCGAGCTCCGGGAAGTGCTGGCGGAGGACGGTGAAGCCGGTGACCGACTCCGGCGCGGACAGGAACTGGTCCTGCTCCCGCAGGGCGCCGGTGTTGCCCGCCAGCCCGATGGCGAGAACACCCATAATTCCGAGCGAGCTGAGCGTCGCCACCCACCGGCGACGGCTGATGGCGGTGCCGAGCCGTCCCCACAGCCCCGGCTTCTCCTCCACTACGGTGCTGAACCGCGGGATGGCCGGCCAGAAGATCCGCCTGCCGAGCACCACGAGCACCGCCGGGAACAGCGTCAGCATGGCCACCAGCGCGCACAGGATGCCGGCCGCACCGATCGGGCCCAACCCGCTGGTGCTGTTCAGGTCCGCGACGAGCAGGCAGAGCAGGCCGGCGACCACGGTGGCCGCGGATGCGACGATGGCCGGCGCCGCGCTGCGTAGCGCGTGGACCATCGCAACCCGGACGTTCTCGTGGTGGTGCAGTGCCTCCCGGTACCGGGCGATGAGCAACAGCGCGTAGTCCGTGCCGACGCCGAACACCAGGATCGTCAGCAGCGCCGAGTTCTGGTCGTTGACCACGATGCCGAAGCCCTTGACGAGCAGGTAGACGGTCGCCATCGCAGTCAGTGCGGCCGCGCCCACGACCACCAGCGGGATCAACCACAACACCGGGCTGCGGTAGGTGAGAATGAGCAGGAGCGTGACGACGACGACGGTGGTGAGGAAAACCTGCAGGTCGATGCCGTCGAAGACGGCGTCCATGTCGCCGTCGACCGCGGCCGGGCCGGTCACCTCGAGTTCCAGCCCGGCGGGGCGGTCCTTCGCGGCCTCCCGCAACGGGCCGACGATGGCCTCCGGTCCGCCGTAGGTCGTGTCCACATCGAGGGTGAACATCATCGCCTTGCCGTCGGTGGAGGGTCTCGTCGGTGAGCCCTCGTCGTCCTCGCCGGCCGCCGCCGTCGCCGTCGGCGGGTACCGCTTGGCAAGGGTGTTGTAGTGGCGCTCGACCGTCGCGCGGTCGGCGTCGGTCATCCCGCCGGCGCGGTGGTACACGAAAACGAACGTGTTGTCCTCACCGCCGGGCAGACTGTCCTCCAGGACCGCCACCTTGGTGGACTCGGCGCTGGCCGGCAGGGTGTCCACGGCTCTGTCGGTGGTGACCGAGCTCAACTTCCCGCTCAGCGGCACCATGACCGCCGCCAGCGCCACCCACAACCCGATCACCAGCCACGGCACCCACCGCCCTGCCAACCGACCGGTCGACGCTTCCCCGGACGGCGCTGCGTTGACTGCCATCACTAGCCTCCTACATACGGGTTACATCGCTTATCTGATGCCGACTTCTACCGAGCGAACCTGAGACGACCGTTAGAACGGCGCTCAGGCCGGTTGGCCGACCCAGGTGCCCAGCGCACGCACCAGCGCGGTGGCGCCCAGAGCCGGGCGTCGAACACGACCAGCACGTCAGGATCGCCCATCACCCACTTCCTGGCCGCGATGAGACGTTGCATGACGTCGCGGACCTGGGCCGCAGTCACTTCGGCGACGTCGTCGGCCGGGCCGAGCCGCACGGCGTCGAGGATCGCGGTCCATGAGGTCCGGCCCGGTTCCAGGGCGCGATGAACGAGTACGGCCAGTCCGGGTTCAGCTGGGCCTGGTTCGACCTCGATCCAGCGCTTGTTGTTCAGCGCGTCGTACGACGCGCCCTGCCCGCGCCGGTGCTCGGGCGGCAACGACAACCCGACCAGGGTTCGTACCGGCCCATCGGTACAGAGCACCGCGTCGGTGAGCGAACAGCGCGTCGACCCGCGCGGTCAGGCAGGCGTAGCAGTCGGTTCTGAGCTGGGAGTTTGGCTTCCGTCCATCGCCGATGGACTTTCGTGGGCGTGAATTCGGGCCCAATGCGACGGGCGTTGATTCTCGTGCGGGTGTCGAACGGCGCTCCGGAGAGCAGTACCGTGGTGCCACCTCCCTCCGAGGATGACGACTGCAGTACGACGAAACGGGACGGAATCGGGCCTAGCGTTCAGGTTATGACGAAACCTGATAGCCCACTGTGGAGATTCGGGGCGGCCACCATGGCGCTGGCGACGGCGTTCGCTGTCGCCGCCTGCGGGTCGGACGCCGACGACAGTGCGGCGCCCGCTGCGGCAGGCTCGCACAGCGCGCACGCGGGCGGGTCGTCGGCTCCACCGCAGCCGCTGCGTGCCGGCGAGCGGTTCCTGGACCTGAGGATGGCCGAGGCCTACACGCCCACGCCGCCGGAGGGCGGCACGGACGAGTACCGGTGCCAGATGATCGATCCAGGCCTGACCGAGACGGCGTTCCTGACCGGGACCCAATTCGCACCGGAGAACGTCGCCATCGCACACCACGCCATCGTGTACGCGGTGCCGCCGGGCGGCGCCGCCGCGGTGCGCAAGCAGGACGCGAAGACCCCCGGCCCCGGCTGGCAATGTTTCGGCGGAACCGGCGTGGCCGGCGCCGAGGTAGAAGACGGAGACGCGGCGTGGGTGGACACCTGGGCGCCGGGCGCCACCGAGACGCTACTCACCCAGGACGCCGGCCACAAGCTGGAGCCGGGCAGCCTGCTCATCCTCCAGATCCACTACAACCTGCTCGCGACCGACGGCACGCCGGCCGGGTCGGACCGCTCGGCGGTGCGGCTGCGGCTGACGGACGGCACGCCACAGACCCGGGAACTCGAGACGTGGTCGCTCGACGCGCCGACCGACCTGCCCTGCGCCGCCGACGAATCGGGTCCGCTCTGTGACCGGGCGACCTCAATCGCGGACGTGACGAAGCGGTTCGGGCCGGAGGTCGGCGAGATGGCAGACCGTCAGGTGGAGGAATGCAACCAGGGCGGCGCGCCGAAGCCCGGTGACACCCAGACCTGCGACCACGAGGTGGAGGCGCCGATGACCCTGTACGCCGGTTTCGGCCACATGCACATGCTCGGGCGGGCCATAAAGGTCGAACTCAACCCGGGCACACCGAACGCCAAGGTCGTGCTGGACGTGCCGCAGTTCGACTTCGACAACCAGCGGCTGATGCCGCTGCCGTCGCCGGTGGAGATCGGTCCGGGGGACACGCTGCGGGTGACGTGTACGCACGACGCGGGGCTGCGCAAACGGCTGCCGCGGCTGAGCAAGCTGCCGCCGCGCTACGTGGTGTGGGGCGACGGCACCAGCGACGAGATGTGCATTGGCATCATGACGGTCTCCCCCCGCAAGTCCTGACGAAGCGCCGAACGTGTGTGAGCTCACCGAGGTCAACGAAGCTGAAAACAGCTCTGAGCTCACACACGTCCCGCACCGAGCTCACCCGCGTGCGGGCGTCGTGGCGGTCGGACGGGCGGTGACGTGGGCGGCTGCGCGCGGCCCCGGCAGCGGAGCGGTAGATCACGCGGAGCGGATCGGCCCGGAGCGGTGCGGCTGGGAACTACGGTCGCGCCCTGACTGACCCGCGAGATGAAGCGCTAAATCGGCCGGGTGAGTCTCATGTCGTAGGCAAGGATGACGGCCTGGACCCGGTCCCGTGCGCCGATCTTGGCGAGGACCCGCCCGACGTGGGTCTTCACTGTCGACTCCGACAGCGTGAACCGTTGCGCGATCTCGCCGTTGGTCAGGCCATGGCCGATCGCGACAAGGATCTCGCGCTCGCGGTCGGTCAGGGAGTCCAGCCGGGGGTCCTCCCACACCGGCCCGCAGAGGTCATCGTCGAGCCGGTCGGCGAACGCGTCGAGCAGCCGCCGAGTCAGCGGCGGCGCGATCACCGCGTCCCCAGCGGCGACGGCCCGGATGCCGGCGAGCAGCTCCTCCGGGCGGGTGTCCTTCAGCAGGAAACCGCTTGCCCCGGCCCGCAGCGCGGCGAGCGCGTACCGGTCCACGTCGAACGTCGTCAGCACCAGGATCCGTGAACGTCCACCGGCCGCGACGATGCGCCGGGTGGCCTCGATCCCGTCGACGCCCGGCATGCGGATGTCCATCAGCACCACGTCGGGATGCAGCTCGCTGGTCCGCCGAACGGCCTCGGCGCCGTTCTCAGCCTCGCCCACGATCTCGGTGTCGGGGGTGCTCTCCAGCAGCATGCGGAACCCGAAGCGCTGCAGCGGCAGGGCGTCCGCCACGAGCACAGAGATCATGAATGGCTGCCTTTCGGGGTCGCGTGTACGGTCCAGTCGCCGTCCGGTGCGGGGCCGGCGCTGACCGTGCCGACATAGAGTGCGGCGCGATCGGCCGTGCCGGCGAGGCCGAGACCGGCGTCGCTCGGCGGTGCCTACTTCATAGCGAGCGAACCTGAGACGACCGTTAAGAACGGCGCTCAGGCCGGTTGCCGCCGGCGCGGATGCGTCGTCGGGCGGGCCGCTGTCGTGCACGACGATGTCGGACCTGAGCCTGGCAGGAGTCGGCCGCAGACCCAGAGTGTCGGTGACGATGAATCGCTTGCGGCCATTGATCTTCTTGCCGGCGTCGTAGCCGCGACCGTCGACGGCGACGAGGCGGCGTTGCAGTTCACGTTCTGGCTGTTCCCACCCCATGATTCGCGAGTGCCCAGCTTGTCAGGATCTCGTGTCGTCAACGTCATGACCCCGCAACTCCTAGTCCAGGAGTGCGTCGCCCCGCGTGGTGCGTACGTAGAAGACCAGTCGACCGGCCCGCTGCCGGGTGACCAGGCCCGCAGCCGCGAGCCGCGAGAGGTGAGCCGAGACTCCGCTCGGGGCCAGTCCGGTACGGCGAGCCAGCGACGTCGTCGTCGACGGGGTCGACAGCTCGGCCAGCAGGGTCGCCCGAGCCTGGCCGAGGACCGGGGCGAGGTCCGGCGCGGGTGGGTCATCGATCCACATCGAGCCCACACCCCGAGCGGGATACCGCAGGACCGGAGCCCAGGACTCGGACGCCTTGACGAAGACGTCCGGCCAGGCGAACAGCGACGGCACGAGCACCAGGCCACGGCCGCCGAGTTCGTAGTGCAGATCCAGGTGGGGCCGGTTCACCGACAGGACGTCGTCCGACCACGAAACCATGGGATCGAGTTCGGAGAACATCCGATTCGGGCCTGCGTCGGCGAGTCGCCGTGCCCGGAACATCACGTCGCCCTCCAGGATGCCGCGCATCCGCCCCCAATACGGCGCCAGCGCGAGGTTCCAGTAGGTCCACATCTGTTCCACGATCACGGGAAGGGTCCGACGCGGCGCGCGACGCAGGTCTGACAGCGAGGCCGGCAGCCGGTCGCCGTACACCGCCGCGAGTTCCTCGTGTACGACCGCCGCCGGTGTCTTGCGCACGGCCGCGAACTCCGCCTCGGGCTCGGCCACGGGCGAGTGCGGCGCGGGCGCGAGGAAGCCCGGCAGCTTCCGTTCCGGCGCGATCACCAGGTCGTGCAGCTGACGCAGCCCGGGTGCGGCCAGCACCGCGGTCCGGTGCCGGTTCACCCATGGCAGGTGCACGGCGTGCGCGCCGGGATCGCGCAGGACCCGCAGGCTCGCGACGACCTCCCAGGCGGGGGAGATCGCGAATCTGACACTGGCGAGGTCGGCCAGGGACAACGACATTCGCAGCATCAGGCCGGCCTCACGAGGATTCATCGTAGTCCGAATCATTGGTACGCGCGGGCGGCCGACACCGAGGGTTCGGGCATGCCGATCCAGCACGCCCCCCGTCGTGAGTCCGACACTCGGACCTTGCCCCGCGACTTCACCCGCTACCTCGTCGCCGCCCTGGCGGCGAAGTGGGGCTTCAACATCGCCAAGGTGGCCGTCCCGCTCGTCGCGATCACGTCCCTCGGCGCTGGTCCGGGCGCCGCGGGTGCACTGGCCGCTGCCGGCACCGCTCCCTTCCTACTACTCGGATTGCCGGCGGGCGCATGGCTCGACCGCGTCGCCCGCCGCCCGGTCATGATCGCCATGGATCTGGCCCGGTTCGCGCTGATCGGCTCGGTACCGATCGCTGCCGCCTGCTCCGCCCTGACCATGACCCAGCTCTGGCTGGTGGTGTTCCTCAACGGCGTCGCGACCGTCTTCTTCGACGTCGCGACGCAGAGCCACCTGCCGGACCTTGTCGGCGGCGGCCGGCGCCTGGTCGC
This sequence comes from Plantactinospora sp. B6F1, assembly GCF_040120695.1. Taxonomy (NCBI): domain Bacteria; kingdom Bacillati; phylum Actinomycetota; class Actinomycetes; order Micromonosporales; family Micromonosporaceae; genus Plantactinospora; species Plantactinospora sp. B6F1. Next base: position 14,738 of record NZ_JBEEAC010000030.1, read on the forward strand.
CGCGAATGGCCGGCTCGGCATCGTGGAGCAGGCGGCGTTGGTCGGCGGCCCCGCGGTGGCCGGCTGGCTGGTCGGCCTCTCCACAGCCTCGGCGGTGCTGATCGCGACGGCACTCGGCTACCTCTGGTCGGCGCTGTGGATCCGACGCATCCAGCGGCCGGAGCCACGCCGGGGCGAGGTCGTACGACGCTCGCTCGCGGCCGAGGTGCGCGAGGGCCTGTCGTTCGTCCGGCACAACCAGACCCTGCGCGCGATCGCCGTCGCCGGAGCGCTGGTGAACTTCGCAGTGGCGGGTACCGTCGCGATGCTGCCGCTCATCCTGGTTGAGGAACTGCGCTGGTCGGAGAGCCAGCTAGGTCTCTTCCTCGGTGCTGGCGGGACTGGCGGCCTGCTCGGAGCGCTTTACGGTGAGCGATTGTCAAGGCTTCTCGGCGCCGGCCGCTCGGTGCTCGTGATCGGGCTGGTGATCGCCCCGGTCTCGTTCGTGCTACCGCTCGTCGGTCAGGCCGTTCCCGGACCGGCCGCCGCGCTCGCCTGGGCACTCGTCATCTTCAAGGTCGGCTTCGACAGCGTGGTTCTGATGTCGTTCCGCCAGCACGTCACGCCGCCACGGCTACTCGGACGCGTCAACGGCACCCTGCGGGTGATCTTCAGCGGTGCGCTCACCCTCGGCGCGGCAGCCGCGGCATTCGTCGGTAATCTCTCCGGCCCACGCACCGCCACCTGGGTCGCCTGTGTCACACTCGCGCTGGTGTGGGTGCCGATCCTGCACTCCCCGATGCGCCGGCAGACCCTCGACAGATCGTCCGCATGACGGACGAGCTCTGGCGACCCGACGTTATCGATGGCCCCAAGGAACTCCCGTCTCCACGGCCCACCGCAAGGAACGTCCTTAACGACCCGCACACGTGAGCCTGCAGGCCAAGCCGCAACGGTCACGTTTCAGGCAACGGATATCCACGCACCTGCCCGCCAGCGCCGAGTGCGGCGACGAGCCCGCTGGCCTGCTCCGGCGCGCTCTGGTCCGCCCACCTGTGAACGGCTCGCAGGAACCCAATCTCAGCCGCCGGCCACTCGGGCACCCGCTCGGGGTTGCTCGACATCACAGCTCACCTCCTCCGTCACACCCCGCCACTCACCGTCGCACGGTCAGCACCGGCATCACCGTGACTCGGGCGCGCGGAAAGCCGACAGCACGGCAAGCCGGAGACGATCTTCCAGACCGACGGTGCGGGTTCGATTTCCGTCGCTGGCTCCACGACTCTCCCGCCCGGGTCGGATAACGAAGTGATCAATGTTCGCCGTCCGGTCCCGCTGTCGCTGTACTGAGTTAACACATTGCTGACAATCTCCGTCCGATCACACGTCGACTGTGCTGAGACGGAGGAGACCAGTGACAGAGAGTGGTAACCGACTCGACCGGCGGCGACTACTGCAGCTAGGCGGCGTGAGCGCGGCCTCGATCATGCTCGGGACGGGCGCGATCTCGTCCGGTCGGGCGTACGCGGCCCCGTCGTTCACGGCAGATCCGTTCAGCCTCGGTGTGGCCTCCGGCGACCCGCTGCCGGGCAGCGTCGTGCTGTGGACCCGGTTGGCCCCCGACCCGCTGGCCGAGGACGGCCATGGCGGCATGCCGCGCCGACCGGTTCGGGTGCGCTGGGAGGTCGCCGCCGACGAGCGGTTCCGGCACGTCGTCCGGCGCGGCAGCGTCGAGGCGACGCCGGAACTGGCGCACTCGGTGCACGCCGAGGTGTACGGCCTACAGCCCGGACGCGAGTACTTCTACCGCTTCGCCGCCGGCCCGAACGAAAGCCCCGTCGGCCGGACGAGGACGGCGCCCGCTGTCCATGCCCGTGTGGAGAAGCTGCGCCTGGCCTTCGCCTCCTGCCAGGCGTGGCCGGACGGCTTCTACACCGCCTACCAGCACATGGCGGCCGAGGATCTGGACCTCGTCATCCACCTCGGCGACTACATCTACGAGTACGGTATCCCGGCCACCGGCGGAAACCGGAACACCCCGGTTCCGGCGTACTTCGCCACCGAGACCGTGAGCCTGAAGCGGTACCGGACCCAGTACGCGTTGTACAAGAGCGATCCCGACCTCCAGGCGGCGCACGCGGCGTTCCCGTGGCTGGTGACCCTCGACGACCACGAGGTCGAGAACAACTGGGCCGACGACGTGCCCGAGGGCAACACCCTGACGCCGACCCGTCCGGAGTTCCTGGAGCGGCGCGCGGCGGCGTTCCGGGCGTACTACGAGCATCTGCCGATCCGCAGCAGCGCGCTGCCGACCGGCCCCGACATGCGGCTGTACCGCCGGTTCACCTACGGCGACCTGGCCGAGTTCAACATGCTCGACACCCGGCAGTACCGCTCCCCGATCGCGAACGCCGAGACCGACGAGCGCCTCGACCCGGCCCGTACCCTCACCGGGGCCGAGCAGGAACGGTGGCTGCTGCACGGTCTGGCGGCGTCGCGCTCGCGGTGGAACGTCCTGGCCCAGCAGATCCGGGTCGCGCAGTTCGACCACGGCTCGGAGACCGATCCGAACCTGCCGCACGACGGCTGGGAAGGGTTCGGGATGGACAGCTGGGACGGCTACGTCGCCTCCCGGGACCGGATCTTCGGCGGCATCGTCGAGCGGGGTGTGCGCAACCCGGTGGTGCTGACCGGCGACTGGCACCGCAACCTGGTGGCCGACATCAAGGCCGACTACGCCGACCCGGACTCCGCGACCATCGCCTCGGAACTGGTCGGCACGTCGATCAGCTCCGGTGGCAACGGTACCGACATCGACAACCTCGGCCGGGCCGGGCTGATCGTCAATCCGCACGTGAAGTTCTACAACATCCAGCGCGGCTACGTGTCCTGCAGGCTCGACGCCCAGCGGTGGACGTCGGAGTTCAAGGTGTTGCCGCAGGTACTCACCCCCGGGGCGCCGATCTCCACCCGCGCCAGCTACGTGATCGAGGATGGCCGGCCGGGTGCCGTGCCCGCGTGACGAGAGGAATTGCAGCGATGACCAGCCACCCGCTCACCGCCGGCGTCGACTACCGCGGGCCGCTGCGGCCCGTACGCCACCTCACCGCCACCCCGCAGGAGGGTCCGGCCCGCCAGAGCGTCGTACTGGACTGGGCCCCGCCGGCCGGCGGTCGGATCGTGGACCACTACATCGTCTACGGCTCGCGGCGCCGCCACTTCACCGCCGATGATGCCGAGCTCGTCGTCGAGGCGCCGGTCAGCCGGTACGTGCACGGCGGCCTCGGCCCGGACAGTCAGGTCTGGCACTACCGCGTCGTCGGCATCGACGCCGCCGGCAACGTCGGCAGTTTCCGGGCATCGCCGCAGGCCATGGCCACCACGGCGGGCTCGTTCGTGCTCGGCGCCACCGCCTCCAGCCAGTTCTCCGCCGACTACGCCGCATCGCTCGCCGTCGACGGCTCCATGTCCAGCCGGTGGGCCGCGGCCTACACCGACGACGAGTGGATCCAGGTCGAGCTGGCCCGCCCGATCATCGCGGGCCGGGTCGAGTTGCACTGGCAGGACGCGTACGCGCGCGACTACGACCTGCTGGTCTCGCCGGACGGGACCGACTGGACATTGGTGCGCGAGGTACGCGGCAAGCCGACCGCCGACGCCGACATCCACGAGGTCACCGGCGCCGGCGCCTTCCGGTTCGTCCGGATGCACGGCCGGCTGCGGGCCACCCGGTGGGGCTTCTCGATCTGGGAGTTCTGGGTCTCACCGACCCCGGGATAGGCGCGTCGGCGCCCAGGTCACCCAGGGTTGGACGAGTTTCGGCACGTCACCACCTATGCGCTTTATGTGCTCACTCCTTCCTACGCTGCCCCCGCCGGCTCGGCACCTGTCCGGACGAGCCGGGTCGCGGACCGTTGGAGGTTTGGGCATGGGTGGGAGGAGGCCGACGGCCGTCCAGGGGTGCCTGGGGCTCTCCGTCGGGGTCGGTGCGGACCGACTCGGTGTCAGCAGCGACGATCCAGATCTCGACGTCGCGTGGTTGGCGGATCGCGTACGGGCGCTGTTCCGGCACACGGTGCCGTACGACGAGATCTGTGTCGGCCTCACCGACCCGTTGACGGGCCTGATCACAGCGGTGCAGAACCGTCGCCCACCGGTACCGCCGGAGACGTATCTGGAGACCGAGTACGTCGCCCCGGACGTCAACCGGGTGGCGTGGCTCGGCGTCCAGTCGGATCCGGTCGGCGTCCTCTCGGCGGCGACGGTCGGGAAGCTGGTCAGCAGCAACCGGTACCGGTGGGTGTTGCGGCCGAGCGGCGTGCGGCACGAGTTGCGGGCGGCCCTGGTCGACCAGGGCCTGCGCTGGGGGTTCCTCACCCTGCTGCGTGGCCCGGAGCTGCCCGACTTCTCGCCGGTCGAGGCGGGACTGGTTCGTTCGGCCCTACCCGAACTCGTCCGGGACCTGCGGACCACCCTGCTGCGCACGTCGACGCGGGTCGTTGCCGAGCGCCCGTCCGGGGTGGCGCTGATCGGTGTGGGCGGACTGGTCGAGGAGGCCTCTCCGGCGGCGGAGGGGCTGTTCGCGCAGCTTGCGTCGTACCAGTCGGAGGTCGGGCTGGCACTGCCGGTGCCCGTCGCGACGATGGCGGCGAGCCTGCGCGCGCCGGCTGCGCGGGAGAGCCGGCGCGCCCTGCTGCGTGACCCGGACGGTGGTTGGCTGGTACTGACCGGGCGGCGGCTCGCCTCGGCCGGGGCGTGGTCCCGGGTTGTCGTCTCGTTCGAACCGGCGTCGCCGATGGACGTCGCACCGCTGGTGTTGCGCACGCGCGGGCTGACCGACCGGCAGCTCGCGGTGGCGATGTGCGTGCTGCGCGGTATGACGAACGCGGAGATCGCGGACGATCTCGGGATCTCCGTGCACACGGTGCAGGACCACCTCAAGGCCAACTTCGCGAAGGTGGGCGTGCAGAGCCGCCGGGAACTCGTGCGCATGGTCTTCCGAAGCGGGTACTCGGAGCGGGGCGACCGTGGGTACTCGGAACGGGTCGAGCGCGGGTGCCCGGAGCGACTCGAGCGGCGGAGGTCGGCGGAGGGCTGGCAGCGGGCCGCGCACCGGGGCGGGACGGAGCAGAGGTGTCGATGACATCCCAAACTTCTGGGGATGGGCCCGGCCTCGATCCGACCGTAACCTCTCGTGGGTTGGAACCCGGGTGGGCACCAGCGTTCCGGGCACCACCCGAAAGAGCGTGACCTGGTGTTCGTGCCCGCCGAAGGCGTGTCGTGATTCAGCGAGGACAATGTGCGCAGCTACTCCTTGTACATCGACGGCAACGACGTGTCAACTGGCCGCTGGATCCACACGATCCGGGCCAGTGCGCTGTTGACCGACGCCTTCAGCGCGCTCACCCTCAAGCGCTCACTGGATCGTGGCGGGGAGGCGGATCCGGACGACGCCCGCGTGGTGGGTCGGGTCGCGTACGCCTCGCCCGAGCAGTGCCTGCCCGCCCTGGCCGCCGCGCGTCGCGCGCAGCCGATCTGGGCGCGGGTCCCCTTCGCGGAACGGCTCGCCTTCGGCGCCGCGATCCACGACGACCTGCGGGCCCGGGCGACCGAATTCGTGGACATCCTGGTGGCGGAGGGCCATCCCCGGCGACTCGCCGAGTGGGAGGTGGCCGGTGTCCTTGAGGGGAGCAGTCCGGAGTCCCTACAGGTCAGCGCGGAGCTGATGGTACGAACCCGGCGGGTCGGCCAGCGTGAGGTTCGGCTGGTACGGAAGCCGGACGGCGTCCTCTGCGTACATCCGCCCCGGAACGCGTCGGCGTCGAACTCCGTCCTCGGGATGCCGGCCCTGATCGCCGGCAACAGCGTCGTGGTGAAGGCTCCCCGGAGCTCGCCGCTGGGGGTCGCCTGGTTCTGGCGGGAGATCGTCGCCCCGGCACTGGACCGGTTCGGCGCCCCGCCCGGCACGCTCAATCTGATCTGTGCGGAGCCGAAGCCGGTTCTGGAACAGTGGCTCGACAGTCCCGACGTGGACGACGTGATGTTCATCGGGGACAGCAACCGGGGAATCGAGTTCGGCAAGCGATGCGTCGAGCGTGGCAAGAAGCCGATCCTGGAACTCGCCGGCAACGACGGGGTCCTGGTGTGGAAGGACGCCGACCTGGAGTCGGCGGCCCGCGCGCTGACCGAGTGCTTCTACGGGTCGGCGCAGATCTGCATGGTTCCCAAGTACGCCCTGGTGCATCCGGCGGTCGCGGACGAACTCCTCGACCGGCTCCGCAAGTGGCTGCCGGAGATCCGGCCGGGGCTGCCGGAGGAGCCGGACGTACTACTCACTCCGGTCCTCCGGACGGGCGAGTTCTTCACCGTCCTCGACGAGGCGCGGAAGGCCGGCGCCGAACTGGTGGCCGGTGGTGAGCGGATGGACCAGGACGGCGTACCCAGCCCGACGGGGTTGTTCCTGCAACCCACCGTGATCCGGGTGGACGGCCTGGACCGGGCCCGGGAGCTGCGGGCGGTGCAGGCGGAGACCTTCTATCCACTGTTGCCGATCGTGGTTCTCGACGACGGCGCGATCGACGCCGCCGAGCCTGACGACGCGATGTTCGACCGGGCGGTGGGTTTCCTCAACCGCAACACGTACGGGCTGCGCAACTCACTGTGGAGCGAGGACCCGGACCGGATCGACCAGTTCTGCGAGCGGGTGGTGAACGGCGGACTGTTGAAGGTGAACGACTCGCACCTCGGGTTCGTGCCGGGGCTGCCCACGCACGGGGGCACCGGCCTGACCGGCGGCCCGTTCGGCGAGTGCAACCTGCCGATGATCCGGTCGAGCCATCTCCAGGGCATCAGCATCGCCACCGAGGTACGCCCCCGGGACAGTGTCTTCACCCACCTGCGGCAATCCGCCGCCGCACCGCAGGCCGGCGGCGTCCCCGTCGACGCGGTCCGTCCCGGCGGTTTCGTGGAGGCGGGGGCATGAGGCTCCTGGCCGCCGATCGGGCCGTCCTCGACCGCCTGCTCCCGGGTTTGGACGCCGAACTCGGCCGGCACCCGCTGACCGCTCTCGAGCGTCCGGAGAGCCCCGGGCTCGCCGCGTTCCGGCTCGCCCGGGGCCCCGGGTTGCTGGTCCCCGTCGAGCACGGCGGCACCGGGGCCACCGCGCGCGAGGCGGTGCGGTGTACCCGGGCGATCGGTTCCAGGTCGCCCTCCCTGGCGGTCGCCGCGACCATGCACAACTTCTCCGTCGCCAGCCTGGTCGCCCTCAGCAGCCGCAGCGAGGGGTTCGAGTGGATGCTCCTGGACGCGGTCGCCCGGGACCGGCTGCTCGTCGCCAGTGCCTTCGCCGAGGGGCGCACCGCGCAGGGCATCCTCTCGCCGACGATGCGGGCGGAACGCGACGGCAAGCGCTGGCTCGTCACCGGCAGCAAGAAGCCCTGCAGCCTGTCCCGGTCGGCGGACATCTTCACCACCAGCGTGCTGTTGCACGAGGATGCGGAGGCGCCGCGGCTGGGTGTCGCGCTGATCACCGCGCACAGCCCGGGGATCACGGTACGGCCGTTCTGGGCGAGCGGGGTACTCACCGGCGCGGAGAGCGACGAGCTTGTCCTGACCGAGGTGCCGGTGGAGGACGAACTCATGGTGCGGATGGCGGTCGATCCGGACGCGCCGCCCGACGACGATCTCCAGACGGTGGGACTGATCTGGTTCAGTCTGCTGATCACCGCTGCCTACCTCGGCGCCGCGGCGGGGCTCGTGGAGCGGCTGACCGCCACCCGGGGGACTCCGGAGCTGCGGGCCCAGATCGTCACCGATCTGGTGGGGGCGGCGCTGGCCGTCGACCGGGTGGCCGCCGACGTCGATGCCGGGGACACGGGGCAGGACGTCCTCGCGGACGCGCTGGTCGCCCGGTACGCCGCGCAGGGCGCGATCGGGCGCGCCGTGAGCCAGACCGTGGAACTGCTCGGCGGGATCGCCTTCGTCTCCGGCCCCGATGTGGCCTACCTGGCCGCCGCATGTCAGGCCCTCGCGTTCCATCCGCCGTCGCGGGGATCCGTCGGTCGGTCACTCGACGGCTACTTCGCCGGCGGGACCCTGACGGTCGACTGACGAGCCGAAGAGATGACGAGCCGGAGAGATGACGGACGACCGGTGACAACCGGCTGATGAAGGCGGAGAGCCGATGACCTCGACCGACCTCGATGTGCTCGGCGTCGTGCGGAGCCACCTCAGCGAGGGGCGGGCCGCGCTCGCGGAGATGTTCGGCGGGCACCTGGAGGAATCCTCGCACGCCTCCCGGCTGCGTACCCGGGACGGCCGGGAGTTCCTGAACTGCGCCGGGTACGGGGTCTTCCTGCTCGGCGCGACGCACCCGCACGTGACCGAGGCCGTGGTGGCGCAGGTCCGACGGCATCCCCTCTCCACCCGGGTCGTGCTGGACCCGGTCGCCGCCGAGGCGGCCCGTACCCTGGTCGAGGTCTGCCCGCCCGGCCTGTCCCAGGTGCACTTCACCGGTTCCGGTGCCGAGGCGACCGAGACGGCGATCAAGCTCGCCCGGGCCCACGGCAAGCGGCGGCTGGTCACCACCGTCGACGGCTACCACGGCAAGACGATGGGGGCGCTCAGCCTCACCGCCCGGGACCTCTACCAGAAGCCCTTCCAGCCGCTGCTCCCCGACGTCGTGCAGATCCCCTACGGCGACGCCGAGGCGTTGGCGGGGGTACTCGCCGACGGCGTCCCGTCCTGCTTCGTGGTGGAACCGGTGCAGGGCGAGGCCGGGGTGATCGTGCCACCCTCCGGATACCTGGCCGAGGTGGCGGAGGTCTGTCGGCGGCACGGGTGCTTCCTGGTGGTCGACGAGATCCTCACCGGGCTGGGCCGGCTCGGTCGGTGGTGGGGTGTGGACGCCGACGGCATCATCCCCGACGTCATGCTGGTCGGCAAGGCGCTCTCCGGCGGCGTCATCCCGGTGGCGGCGGCGGTGGCGACCCGGGCGGCGCTCAGGCCGTTCTCCAAGGACCCGTTCCTGCACACCTCGACCTTCTCCGCCGCCCCGGTCGCGATGGCGGCCGCCCGGGCGGCGGTGGAGGCGATCCAGGCCGAGGACGCCGTCGGTACCGCCGGCCGGCTCGGCTCGCTGCTCGTCGAGCGCCTGCGGCACTCCGCCACCCGCTGTCCCCACCTGGTACGCGAGGTACGCGGGGTCGGCCTGCTGATCGGGGTCGAGATGCGCGACTCCGGTCTCGCCGGCGAGTTGCTGATGGAGCTCTTCGACGCGGGAATCCTGGTCAACCATTCCCTGAACAACTCGGCGGTGCTCCGGCTCACCCCGCCGGTGACCCTGACCGCCAGCGAGGTCGATCGGCTGCTGGCCGCCTTCGACACCGCGTTCGACACGCTGGCCGCGCGGTTCCCCGGCTGACCGTCCCCGGATCGTCGATGCCAGCGATGTCTATGCCAGCCGGTCACCCACCGTCACCACCGCCGTTCCATCGACACTCGGAGGAGTGCCATGCCGCTGGTCATCGTCGACGCCCAGATCACCGGGCACCGGGTCGAACAGGTCTACGACACCGTCGCCGACTTCGCCCGGTACCCGGAACTGGTGGACACGGTGCGCTCGGTCGAGGTCGACCCGCCCGAGCCGGACGGCTCGGTCGCGAGCACCTGGAGCGTGCTGTTCCGTAACGGCATCCTGCGCTGGCGGGAGGTCGACCGGTTCGACCGGGACGCTCTTCGGATCTGGTTCGAACAGACCGAGGGCGAGTTCGACGTGTTCCGCGGCGAGTGGAGTCTGAAGCCCGACCGGGACGTTGTCCGGCTGCTCTTCCAGGCAGAGTTCGACTTCGGCGTCGCCAGCCTCGCCCCGATCATCGATCCGGTCGCGACCCGGGTCCTCACCGAGTCGATGCAGACGATTCTGCGGGGTCTGTTCGGCCCCGACTCGGTGCGGTTCGCCGTCGAGGCGAACCCGGTGGCCTGACCCCCACGCCCACCGAAAAGGCCGGGCGTGGGGGGCGCGGGTGGTACCCGGGACGCGCGGGGTCGTCAGTCGACGAGCCGTACCGGCATCCGGTCCATCCCACGGATCATCAGGGTTCCCCGCCACCGCACCTCGCCGGCGAGCCGCAGCGCCGGCGCCCGGCGGAGAAGTGCGGCCACCGCGATCTGCAGTTCGAGCCGGGCCAGTGCCGCGCCCAGGCAGAAGTGGATGCCGGCGCTGAAGGACAGGTGGTTGCCCGCCGACTCGCGGGTCAGGTCCAGCCGGTCCGGGTCGACGAACATCTCCGGATCGCGGTTGGCCGCGCCGAGCAGCAGGATCGCCGACTCGCCACGGTGGATCGACTGGCCGCCCACCACCAGGCCGTCGGTCAACGCGGTCCGCCGGGTGATCTGCACCGACGCGTCGTACCGCAGCAGTTCGTCCACGGCGGTCCGGGTGAGGGTCGGCCGGGTCCGGGCCAGGGTGAGCTGGTCCGGGTTGCCCAGCAGGGCGAGCGTGGCGTTGCCGATCATCGCGGCCGTGGTCTCGTGCCCCGCGACGAGCAGGAGCATGCAGGTCAGCGTGAGTTCCCGCTCGGTCAGCTGGTGGCCCTGCCCGGCCAGGGAGACGAGTCGACCCAGCAGGTCGTCGGTCGGCTCGCGGCGCCGCGCGGCGATCAGTTCCCGCAGATAGCCGGAGAACTCCCGGTCGGCCCACTCGAACCGGTCGAGTACGTCCGGCGACAGCAGCATCCGCGGCTCGGTGCCCCGGGCCAGCGCCAGCGACCACTCCCGGAAGTCCTTCTGGTCGTCGACCGGTACGCCGAGCAACTCGCAGATGACCGCCAGCGGCAGCGGGTAGGCGTACGCGTCGATCAGGTCGACCTCGCCGGCCGCCAGAGCGTCGTCGAGCAGCCGCTCGGTCACGGTACGGATCAGCGGCTCCAGCCGGGAGACCAACCTCGGGGAGAACGCCCTGTTCACCAGGCCGCGGAGCCGGGTGTGGTCCGGCGGGTCCATGGTGAGGAACGACTGCAGCGACAGGTCGAGGTCGAACCCGACTGCCTCGCCCCGCTCGGCGAGGGCCTGGGTCACGTCGTCCCGGGTGCCGTGGCCCCACCGGGGATCGCGGACGATCTCCGCGATGTCGGCGTGCCGGCTCACCACCCACGGCCCGAACGGAGTACGGAACACCGGCGCTTCGGTACGCAGCCGGGCGTACGAGGGGTACGGGTCGGCGTGGAACTCCGGGCTGAACGGATTGAACAGGTCCGGGTCGGCGTAGTCGGTCATATCGCCTCTGTCAGTCCCATGTAGGTCAGCCGGACGTCCTGGGTCTCCTTCGACCAGCGCAGCGCCGCGTCGATGCGCTCGTCGGGGGTGGTGTCCAGGAGGCGCCGCCCGGGCCAGATCTCGTAGTCGCCGATCACGTCGGCCCGGTCGAGCATGCCCTCCTGGAACAGCGCCTCGTGCCGTTCCAGCATCTTGGTCAGCGGGAGCCGCTGCCACATCTCCCGACCACGGACGATGAGCTCGACCAGCCGATCCTTCTGCTGCGGCTGCTCGGCCACGTAGCGCCGTACGATCGTGCTCCCGACCGTCAGGTGCCGGATCTCGTCGATTCCCGCGCCGCGCTGGATCTGCGCGGCGGCCGGGTCCAGGACCTGCCACTTGCGCTCGCTCAGCTCCGTCGTGGGTGCGATGACACCCTCGACCAGCACGGTGAGGACCACGACACCGCCGTAGAAGTCGCCCTTGGCGAGCACCCCGAGGCCGAACGTCTCCAGCGGAAAGAGCACCTTCCGCGCGTCCTGGCCGGCCACCTTCTCCATCAGGGTCGGCAGTTCGGCTTCCGGTATGCCGAGTTCGAGCAGGTGGCCACGGTAGGTGCGGGCGTGCCGGGCCTCGTCGAGGAGCTGGGTGGCGTAGAACTCCATGCAGGCGATGTCGGGGGTCAGCGGCACCAGGGCGGCGATGGCCCGGGTCGCCTTCTCCTCGGCGATCGCCTGGAAGGCGAACTCCTCGACCACGGCGTCCCGCAGCGGGCCGGGCCGGCGCATGAAGTCCGGTATCGCGGCGTCCGGGGCGTGGCCGTGCACCAGTCCTCGCAGGCTGCCGCCGGCGACAGCGCCGAGCCAGTAGTCGAGGTCACACTGCTCGGGACTCAGCTCCAGGGTCCGTGCGCCTTCCAGCACCCCCGGGGCGGTCGTCCAGGCAACCTCGGACGGGATCTCGGTCATCCAGTACTGACTCCTTCGCGAGTCGACCGCGCGGTCGGCGGCTGTTCCGCCACCGGTCGGCCGGATGTTAGCGGCGGTCGCCCGGCCCGGCCCATCCCTGGAAACCGGGGATGGCGTGCTCCGGCGGACGCGGCTAGCGTGACGGGCCGCGCTTCCTGGTCACCGAGCCTGCGCTGCCCGGTCGCCGGGCCGCGCTGTCTGGTCGCGACGACGAGCGGAGATCACCGATGACGACCGACTCCCCGGCCGACCGGAGTCTGGACGCGGGTCCCGGGCAGGCGGTCTACAGCGAGCGCATTCTCGCCATCTACGACACCGGAGTACTCCGGATCGCCCAGCCCCTCGCCTGGCGCTGCCCGAGCAGCCGGATCCTCGCCCTCTACGACGAGCACGCCTCGGCGGACCACCTCGACATCGGGGTCGGCACCGGCTACTTCCTCGACCGGTGCCGGTTTCCCGAGCCGCAGCCGCGGATCACGGTGCTCGACATGAACTCGAACTCGCTGGCCGCGGCGGAGCGTCGGCTGTCCCGCTACCAGATCCGTACCCAGCAGGCCAATGTGCTCGAACCCATCCCGCTACCGGCCCGCAGCTTCGGCTCGGTCGGAATGAACTGCCTGTTGCACTGCCTGCCCGGCACGCTCACCGACAAGGCCGCGGCCCTGGCGAACGTCAAGGCGCTGATGCGTCCGGGAGCGGTGCTGTTCGGCTCGACGGTGCTGGTCAAGGGAATCCGGCACAACCCACTCGGACGGATCCTCGTCAACTCGTGGAACCGGCGCGGCATCTGGAGCAATCGACAGGACGACCTGGCGGGTCTGCACGCGGCGTTCAGCGCGCACTTCGAGCGGTACGAGATCAACCTCGTCGGGCGCTCGGCCCTCTTCACGGCCTGGGCCTGATCCACGCCGGCCGGCCGGGCTCCGCTGCCAGCCGGCCACGGCGCCGAGCGTGGCAACCCCGGCTACCGGTCCGGCCACTGCTCGGCGAGCAGTCCGTAGATAACGTTGTCCGTCCAGACGCCCTTCGTCCAGTAGTCCCGGCGCAGGTGCGCCTCCTTGACCATGCCCACCCGCTCGCACAGCCGCGCCGACGCCTCGTTCAACGGGTTGAGCTGCGCGATCACCCGGTGCATCCGACAGTGTCCGAAGGCGACGCCGAGGAGTGCCCGTACCGCCTCGGTGGCGTAGCCCCGGCCGGAGACCGCCGGGTGGAAGGCCCAGCCCATCTCGCCCCGGGACAGCGTCTCGTCGGCCGGCCACAGAATCACGTCGCCGACCACCTCGCCGTTGTGCTCCACCACCAGCGCCAGCCGGGAGTCGACCCCGGTGATCGCCGTGTAGTGGATCCGCCTGCCGACCATCTCGGCCGCGAACTCCCGCGACCAGGGCTCCCACGGGATGTAGCGGGCCACGACCGGATCGCTGTAGTAGGCGTGCAGCGCCGCCACGTCGTCGGCCCGGTACTGGCGGAGCAGCAGTCGCTCGGTACGGATCGGCAGCGCCAGGTCAGACATGTGGTCCAGTATCCGACCTGCGCATCCCCGCCCCGCCGACGGGCACCCGCGACGCGACGCGGTCACCTCGGGCGGCGCGCCCTCGCCGGGCGAGCAGGGCGAACGCGGTGACGCAGGCGGCGGGAACCAGGGCGTACCCGCTGAAGACGAGCATCGCGACGACCGCGACCAACGCGACGGCGGCGACCACCCGCAGCGGCCCGGGCAGCACCCGGCAGGCGGCGGCGGTACAGCCGAGGTAGACCACCAGGAAGAACGTGGTCGGCACGTTGACCAGGGCGGCCAGCCCGACCCGACCGGTACCGAGCAGTCCGATCAGCACGACCCCCGAGCCGAGGAGGGCGGCGAGCAGCCACGGCGGCATGACGTCCGAGGCCACCGCCGGGCGCCGTGCGACGTTTCCGAGCCGGGAGCCGACCGACCCGAGCCGGGAGCCGACCGACCCGAGCCGGGCGCTGGTCGGCCCGATCCGCGCGCCGGAGGTCAGCGAGCGTGCCAGGCTGGCGGCGCCGGAGAGGTACGCGAGGACGGCGCCGACGGTGAGCACGCCCGCGCCGACGGCGGCGATGGTCCGGCCGGCCGGGCCGACCGCGAGAGTGAGCAGTGCGGCCAGCGGCACCGACGTGCTCGCCTGCGGCCCGAGCGCGGCCACGGTGACCGTCCCCAGCGCCAGGTAGATCACCGTGGTGGTGCCGAAGGCGATGCCGATGACCACCGGGAGCTGCTGGCGCGGCCGGGCGAACCGGTGGGTCAGCGGCGCGATCGCCTCCCAGCCGACGAAGGCCAGCATCAGGGTGGCTGCCGCCGGACCGATCGCCAGCCAGCCGTGCGGCGCGAACGGCGTCCAGTTCGCGGCGCTGCTGGCCGGGGCGGCTCCGGTGACCGCACCGACGACGATCACCACGAGCAGCAGGACCAGGCCGAACTGCACGGTTGCCGAGGTACGCACGCCGCGCAGCGCCACGGCGAGGGTGCCGAGCAGCAGGACGGCGGCGCTGGCGGAGGCGAGCCGGAGGTCGCCACCGAGCAGGTCGGCGACGTAGTTGCCGCAGGTGACGCAGACGATCGGCGCGCCGGTCACCACCCCGGCGAGGAAACACCAGGCGACCGCGCGGCCTACCCGGGGTCCGAGGCCCGCCTCGGCGTACGCCCGGACCCCGCCGGCCGACGGGTAACGCACGCCGAGGGCGGCGAAGACGATGGCGAACAGGCCCGACACGACCAGCAGGCCGGCCCAGGCCAGGATCGACGCCGGTCCGGCCCGGGTCACGGCCAGGCCGGGCAGGAGCAGCAGGCCCGGTCCGAGCAGCGCCCCGACGTAGAGCGCGGCGCCCCGCGGCACGCCGATGTCGGGTACGGCGGGCTCCCGCCGGCTGGTCAGGCTGGTCATGACGAAAGTCTGGCAGCGCAGCCGCGGCACGCGATGGCAAATATGCGCGGATCAGCGGGCTGTTGTGCAACATCGTTGCGTCAGTGGCTGGTACTGCGACAGCATGTGCGGATGGCTGTCTACGACTCCACCGACCGGGCGATCCTGGACCGCCTCCAGAACGACGGGCGGATCCCCAATGTCGACCTCGCCGAGGCGGTGGCGCTGTCGCCGTCGGCCTGCCTGCGTCGGGTACGCGCCCTCGAACAGGACGGGCTGATCGCCGGCTACCGGGCCGAGCTCGACCGGACCCGGCTGGGGCTGGACCTGACGGTATTCGTCGAACTGAAGGTGGGTCAGCACTCCCGGGAGACCGCGGCCCGGATCGAGTCGGTGCTGACCGGCATCCCCGAGGTCGTCGCCTGTCACGTCATCTCCGGCTCCGCCGACTTCCTGGTCGAGGCGGCGGTGGCCAACCTGGCCGCGTACGAGCGGCTGCTGATCGACCAGATCCTCGCCATCCCCGGGATCGTGGACGCCCGCAGCACCTTCGCGATCCGCACGGTGAAGACCCGTGGCCCCCTGCCGCTGGCCCAGTTGCGCTGAGCCGGGCGTAGCGCATCTGTCCGGGCGTAGCGCATCTGTCCGGGCCTACGGCGGTCTGTCCGGGCGTACGGCAGTCGTGAAATAGGCTGCCCGGTGCCGCGCGGTGCGGCATCCTGCTGACAACCGGGTCACCGTCGGTGACCCGGGTCAGGGGGTGCGGCCGGCGATGGCAGTGGAGCTGGTGCTCTTCGGTGAGGTGCGGGCCCGGGTCGACGGCCGGCCGGTCGATCTCGGCCACGCGCGGCAGCGGTGCGTGCTGGCGGCGCTGCTGGTCGACGCCAACCGGGTGGTGCCGGTGGACCGGCTGCTGGACCGGGTGTGGGGCGAGGTGCGCCCGCGGCACGCCCGCAACGCCCTCTCCGGGTATGTGTCCCGGCTGCGTGGGCTGCTCGGCGCGGGCGGCGGGGCCACGATCGTCCGCCGGTCCGACGGGTACCTGCTGAAGGTCGATCCGGAGGCGGTCGATCTGCACCGCTTCCACCGGCTGCTCGCCCGGGCCCGGTCCGCCGCCCGACCCGGCGCCCCCGGCGATCGGGACAGTCGGAACGGCCCAGGCGGTCAGCGCGGCGGTCCGCCCCACGACGGGGCGACCCCGGCCGCGCTGCTCGAAGAGGCGTTGTCGCTGTGCCGTGGCGAGCCCTTCGGCAGCCTCGACACGCCCTGGCTGGCCGGGATCCGTACCGCACTCGCGGCCGAACGACTGGGCGCCGAACTCGATCTGACCGATCTCGCCCTGGTCGCCGGCCGGCACGCCGAACTCCTCGGCGAGCTGACGGGGCGGGCCGCCGCGTACCCGTTCGACGAGCGGATCGCCGGGCAGGTGATGACCGCGCTGTACCGCTGCGGCCGGCAGGCCGACGCGCTCCGGCACTACCAGGACGTCCGGTCCCGGCTCGCCGAGGAGCTGGGCATGGATCCGGCACCGGCACTGCAACGGCTGTACCGGCGGATCCTGACCGGCGACCCGGCGCTGGACGGCCCTCCGGCGCCGGCCCCGCAGGCTCCGCCCGCCCCGCAGGCTCCGCCGGGTCCGCAGGCTCCGCCCGCCCCGCAGGCTCCGCCGGGTCCGCAGAGTCCGCCGGCCCCGCAGAGTCCGCCGGGTCCGCAGAGTCCGCCGGGTCCGCCGGCCCCGCAGAGTCCGCCGCCGCCGGGGAGCGCCGCGAGCCCGCCGCTGGACGACGCCGCGAGCCCGTCGCCGTCGCTGCCCCGGCAACTGCCGGCACCGCCGGCCGCGTTCACCGCGCGGGAGTACGAGCTGACCGAGCTGGACGCGCTCGTCGACCCGGCCTCCGGCGTCGGCGCCACCGCTGTGGTCTCCGGCTCCGCCGGAGTGGGCAAGAGCGCGCTCGCGCTGCACTGGGCACACCGCAACGCCGACCACTTTCCCGACGGGCAGCTCTACGTCAACCTGCGCGGCTTCGACCAGGACGGTGTGCTGGTCGACCCGGCGGAGGCGGTGCGCGGATTCCTCGACGCGTTCGGCGTCGGCGCCCGGCGGATACCGGTGGGGCTCGCCGCGCAGGCCGCGCTCTACCGCAGCCTGGTCGCCGGCCGGCGGATGCTGGTGGTCCTCGACAACGCCCGCGACGCCCGGCAGGTCCGCCCGCTGCTGCCCGGCGCCCCCGGCTGCGCCACCGTGGTGACCAGCCGGAACCGGCTGGCCGGCCTGGTCGCGATCGACGGCGCGCGGCCGGTCACCGTCGACCTGTTCCGGCCTGCCGAGGCCCGACGCTTCCTGGTCCGGCGCCTCGGCGCCGACCGGGTGGCCGACGAGCCGGCCGCCGTGGCCGAGATCGCGGCCCGGTGCGCGCGGTTGCCGTTGGCGCTGGCCGTGGTGGCTGCCCGCGCCGCCGCGTACCGGCACTTCCGTCTCGCCGATCTGGCCGCCGAGTTGCGCACCGCCGACTGCAGCCTCGACCCGTTCGACGGTGGCGAACCGGCGGCGAACGTCCGGGCCGTCTTCTCCTGGTCGTACCGGGCACTGCACCCCGCCGCCGCTCGGTTGTTCCGGCTGGTCGGGCTGCATCCCGGGGCGGATCTGACCGCGCCGGCCGTGGCCAGCCTCGCCGGCCTGCCGGTGGCGGCGGTACGCCGGCTGCTCACCGAGCTGGCCCAGGCGCACCTGCTCGACGAACGGTCGCCGGGGCGGTACGCCGGACACGACCTGCTGCGGGCGTACGCCGCCGAACGGGCCGAGGCCGAGGAGGCGGCCACCGACCGGCGTACGGCGGCGACCCGGCTACTCGACCACTACCTGCACACCGCGTATGCGGCCGACCGGCTGCTGTATCCACACCGCGACCCGATCGTGCTGGCCGAGCCGGCCCCGGGCGCCGAACCCGAGTCCTTCGCCGACCGGGCCGGCGCGGGGGCGTGGCTGCGGGCCGAACACCGGACCCTGCACACCCTGGTCGACTGGGCGGCCCGGAACGGGTTCGACCGGCACTGCTGGGAGCTGGCCTGGAGCCTGACCAGCTTCTTCAACCTGAGCGGGTACTGGCACGACCAGGTGGCCGTGCAGCGTACCGCGCTGGAGGCGGCGGGCCGGGTCGGCGACGAGGCGGCGCAGGCGCACGTACACCGGAATCTCGGCCGGGCGCAGACCCAGCTCGGCCGCCTCGACCAGGCCCGGGCTCACCTCGTCGAGGCGGCGCGGCTCTTCGTCGCCGTCGGCGACCGCGCCAACCATGCGCAGACGCGGGTGAACCTCGCGCGGATCCTCGAACAGCAGGGTCGGGACCGGGCGGCGCTGCACCACGACCGGCGCTCGCTCGACCTCTACCGCGAGATCGGTCACCTGACCGGGCAGGCCCGGGCGATGAACAACATCGCCTGCATGCTCACCCGGCTCGGCGAGTACGACCAGGCCCGGGAGCTGTGCCGGCAGGCGCTCCGGCTCAACGAGGAGA
Organism: Plantactinospora sp. B6F1; assembly: GCF_040120695.1. Classification (NCBI taxonomy): domain Bacteria; kingdom Bacillati; phylum Actinomycetota; class Actinomycetes; order Micromonosporales; family Micromonosporaceae; genus Plantactinospora; species Plantactinospora sp. B6F1. The sequence continues at coordinate 33,338 of NZ_JBEEAC010000030.1, forward strand.
TCGGCAACCGGCACGGTACGGCGACGAACTGGCAGACTCTCGGCTATCTCGAATGCGCCGCCGGGGCGTACCCGGCCGCGGTCGCCGGCTGCCGGCGCGCGCTCGACCTCTTCGCCGAGGTCGGTGACCGGGGCGGCGCCGCGGAGACGCTGACCTGCCTCGGCGAGGCGCTGCACGGCGGCGGCGAAATCAGTGCCGCCGTGCAGGCGTGGGAACGGGCGCTGGTGCTGCACGACGAGATGGGCCACCCGGACGCCGACCGGGTACGCCGGCACCTGCTCGCGGCGCGGCAGGACGGCCGGATCGGCAGCATGCTCCCGGCGGGTACCGCCGCACGCCCGCGTACCGCCGCACGCCCGGATGCCGCCGCCTCGGGCCGGTACCCGGGAAGCTGACGACGGCCGGTCGGCGCCCGTGGCTGCCGACCGGCCGTCCCGAACCCGTCAGGAGGCGCAGATCGCCTGGCTGACGATGAAGTCCCAGTCCTGACTGACCGGAGTGTTCTCCACCGCGAACGCCTGGACGTCGTCGAGTGCGTTGGCCGGGTAGACCACCTGGAGCGAGACCCCACCGGGCGCGGTGTCGGAGATCGCCGCACCCGCACCGTGCACCCGGGTACCGTTCGGGCAGCGCGCGAAGGCGATCTTCTCCGACTCCGAGTCGCTCTGCGCCGAGGCGGTCATGACCACCTGGTAGCCGGCCGGCCGATTCAGGCAGACCGCGTACGCGTCGACGGTCCAGTTGCCGGAGTAGCCGTTCGCGTCCTCGTGGGCGGTGGCCCGGAAGATGTCACCGCTGGCCGAGGCCCGGGACACCTGGAGTGCCACGTCCCGCCCCGGGTTGACGATCCGGGCACCGCCGCCGATGGCCCGCTTGCTGCCGCACTCCGCCCGCGCCTCCAACTCGACCGGGGACGAGGTCGCCGAGTTCCGGGTACCCACCACCTGGTAGCCGGAGAGTCCGGACCGGCTGGCGCAGATCGCGTACGCCTGCACCCACCAGTCGCCGGTCATCGCGGCCGTGGTCTCCGAGCCGGTCACCACGAAGCTGTCCGGGGCTCCGTCGGTGCGGTGCTCCGGGAAGAGCTGCACCAGCGTCACCTTGGCGCTGTCCGCGGCGGCCACCGCGAAGGCCCAGCCCCCGCCGCCGATCACCCACTTGCCGGCCGGACACTCGGCCCGGGCGGTGTGGGTCTGCTGCGAGTCGATCGCCGACAGCGGAGACGTCACCTTCTCGATGCCGGTCACCGCCGCGGCCGGGCCGGCACCGGCAAACTGGACCCCGACCTGGGCGGCCACCACGATCATGGCGGCACCGGCCGGGGCGAACCAGCGGTTCATGCGAGTCATTGCCCTGTTCCCCTCTCTTTCCGGGTCGTCGGTCGGCCCGGGTAACTGCCGACAACGGTGGCCGGCGAGGTTTCGGCAACTCTTCGGTGACGATGAAACCGCAGGTCATTGGCGTGAAGCCGAACCGAAGCCGCCGACCGCCACACTCGGCGGCAGACGGGGCCGCGACCGGCCGCCGTCCCGATCGAGCGGGGCGACCGACGTGCGCCCCGGTAGCGAGGAGGCCAGCCGATGAATCTCCCGTCGGTAGGTACCGCCCGGGCCGGCGTGCCGCGATGGCCGGCTCTCCTGCACCGCTGGCCGAGCCTGCTCGGCCTGGCGGTCGCCGTACCGCAGCTCGTGCTCGGCGCGGGTCACGAGACGGTGGCCATCGTGGTCTGTGTGGCCACACTGTGCTACCTCGGCGCGGCCGCGTTCGACCGGCCGTGGGTCGCCTGGGCGGCGGTTCCCGGAGCCAGCGTGGTGGTGACGATCAGCAAGATCACCGGCCTGGCCTGGTGGGCGGGCATCGGCATCGCCGCACTCGCCCTGGTCGTCGTCGGCCTGTTCAACCGGGCGCCCCGACCGGCCTTCACCGCACAGGTCGCGGCACTGATCGGGTACGGCGGTCTCGCCGTCGGCACGCTCGCGGTGGCGCCGCGCGCCGGCTTGGTCCTCGCCGGCATGCTGCTGACCGGTCATGGCCTGTGGGACCTTGTCCACTATCGACGCAACGAGGTGGTGCCCCGATCGCTGGCCGAGTTCTGCCTGCTGCTGGACGTGCCGCTGGGGATCGGCGTCATCGTGCTCGCCCTTCTCGACTGACTCGGAGGACCGGGCCCGACCGCCGGGCCCCTACCAGCCGCGCAGCCGGGGCCAGATCTCCGTGGCGGCACCGGTGGCCGGGTCCAGCACCAGGTACTCGTCGTGCTGGGCGGCGGTCGCGCAGGCGTGGATCGGCAGGATCCGCACCCGGGTGCCGACCGGAAGATCGGGCAGGGTGCCGTGGCTGCCCGGCCGGACGGTCAGGATGCCGTGTTCCTGGCTGGCGTCGGTCATCAGCAGATCCGGATAGTGCGGCCCGTCGAGCCGGGCGACCAGGCCGTAACCCTGGTCGACGGGCTGCACCGAGGTCCCCCGGTCGCGTGAGGTGGCCATCCAGCCGCCGTCGGTGACGATCCAGCCCCGCTCCGGCTGGTGCCCGATGACCGTGACGACCACGGACATCGCCAGGTCGTCGACGGTGCAGACGCCGATCCCGGCCATCACCAGGTCGAAGAAGACGAAGTTGCCGGCCCGGACCTCGGTCACCCCGGTGAGGTCCGCCGCGGAGTGCGCGGTCGGGGTCGAGCCGACGCTGACCACCGGCACGGCGAAGCCGGCGGCCCGGAGCAGCTCGACGGCCCGGACCGCGCTGGCCCGCTCGTTCTCCGCCGCGTCGACCAGTTCCTCCCGGGACCGGCAGTGGTACGACCCGCCCGCGTGCAGCAGTACCCCCCGGGCCTCGGCACCGCCCCGCTCCAGCGTCCCGGCGATCCGCACCGCCGCCGGGTCGTCCGGGCGCAGCCCGCCCCGGTGCCCGTCGCAGTCGATCTCGATCAGCGCCGGGACGGAGACCCCGGTCCGGGTCGAGACGGCGGCCACCGCCTCGGCCTGGGCGACGCTGTCGATCAGCACCTGGAGGTCCACCCCGGCGCGACGCAGCGCCACCACCCGATCCAGCTTCTGCGGGGCGAGCCCGACCGCGTACAGGATGTCGGTGTAGCCGTGTGCGGCGAAGACCTCCGCCTCGCGCAGCGTCGAGACGGTGATCGGGCCCGGCTCGCCGTCGAAGAGCAGCCGGGCGACGGCCAGCGACTTCGCCGTCTTGACGTGCGGGCGCAGCGGGGTACCCGACCGGGCCAGCCGGGATCGGAGCCGGGCGATGTTCCGGCGCACCCGCTCCGGGTCGACCAGCAGGAAAGGAGTCTCGGGCCGGCCCTCGGCGGGCCGCGACTCTGTTGACCCCTGTTGTCGGCAGGGTGGGCCCTCGCCGGCCGGCGCCGGGCGGTCACTGGTCAGGGTCACGGCGACTCTCCTCCGGTTGCCCGGCAAGTCTAGGCCGACCTCCCGCCCGGTCCGGGCCGGACAGCCAGCCGTCTTCACCCGGGCCGGATTCACCGTCGTGCAGGCGGAGAGCGGCGGTGCCGCCCTGCTCGGCGGATCGGCGTCCGGACGGGACCGGTGTCGGACGCCGACGTTCCGGGGCGTCGATGTTCCGGGCGTCGAGGGCCGACTAGGCTGCCGGGGTGGCGGACGGTGATTTCCGGCTGAGTGTCGACTACGGCACCTCGCACACTGCGGCCGTGTTGCGCTGGCCGGACGGGCGTACCCGTCCGCTGCTGTTCGACGGTTCGCCACTGCTCGCCTCGGCCACCTGTGTGGATGACGGCGGCACGATTCTGTCCGGTCAGGACGCCATCGGCGCCGCCCGGCGGCGGCCGCAGGGCTTCGAGCCGTACCCGAAGCGGCGCATCGGCGAGGGCATGCTCTGGCTCGGCGACCGGGAGGTCTCCGTCACCTCACTGGTGGTCGCCACGCTGGCCCGGGTGGCCGACGAGGCCGGCCGGGTCGCGGGGCCGGACGGGCCCGGATCCGTACTGCTCACCGTGCCCGCCACCTGGGGGACAACCCGGCGGGCCCTGCTGGTGGCCGCCGCCGTCGAGGCCGGCCTGCCCGAGCCCCGGCTCGCCGCCGAGCCGGTCGCCGCCGCGAGCTACCTGGTGGGGGCCGGCGAACTGACCGTGCCGACCGGCGGTCACGTCGCCGTCTACGACCTCGGCGCCGGTACCTTCGACGCGACCGTGGTCCGGCGGACCGCGACCGGCGGCTTCACCGTGCTGGCCACCGACGGCCTGCCGCAGACCGGCGGGCTGGATCTCGACGCGGCGCTGGTCGGGTACGTCGGTCGGCTGCTGGCGGACCGCGATCCGGACCGGTGGCGGCGGCTGACCGCACCGGACGACGACGCCGACCGCCGTGCCGCGCTGACCCTGTGGGACGAGGCACGCCGGGCGAAGGAGAGCCTGAGCCGAACCTCGGTCGGTTACCTGCACGTCCCGCTCTTCGACGAGTCGGTGCCGGTCGGCCGGGAGGAGTTCGACCGACTGGCCCGGGCGGTGCTGGACCGCACCGTCGAGGTGACAGTGGCGGCGATCCGTTCGGCCGGCCCCGGGGCGGGACCGGCCACGGTCGTCCTGGTCGGCGGCGCCAGCCGGATCCCGCTGGCCGCCACCCTGCTGCACCGGGTCCTCGGGGTGGCGCCGGTCGTCACCGAGCAGCCGGAACTCGTGGTGGCCGAGGGCGCCCTGGCGGTATCGCCGGACGACATGCTGCAGCCCGCGCCGGCCCCACCAACGCCACCAACGCCACCCAGCACTCCGCCAGCAACGCCACCCGGCACTCCGCCGTCACCTCCACCTGGCACTCCGGCGCCAACGCCACCCGGCACTCCGCCGTCACCTCCACCTGGCACTCTGGCACCAACGCCACCCGGCGCTCGGTCGTCACCTCCACCTGGCTCTCTGGCACCAACGCCACCCGGCGCTCGGTCGTCACCGCCGCCCGACCCCAAGGCGGCCGGGCGGTCGGCGGTGCCCCGGGTGAGCGGTCGACTCCAGCTCGCCGGGGTACTCGTGCTGGTCCTGCTGGCCGTCGCCGTGGTGCTGCGCCCATGGGACCGGCCCGGCGGTGGGGCCGCCGACCCCACCCCGAGCGTGGGGGCGACGTCGAGATTCGCCGACGGCACCACCATGCAACGGTTGCAGGCGGCGGGGCGGATGACGATCGGAAGCAGGTTCGACCTGCCCGGCACCGGTCACCGCGAACCCGACGGGACGATGACGGGATTCGACGTGGAGATCGGCCGGTTGATCGCCGCCGAGCTCGGCCTCGACCCCGCCGATGTGCGGTGGACGGAGGTTTCGTTGACCGGCCGGGAGGATCTCCTCGAGCAGGGCGCGGTCGACCTGGTCATCGCCACCTACACCATCACCGAGGCACGCGCCCGGCGGGTCGCGTTCGCCGGACCGTACCACCTGCCGGGGCAGCGACTGCTGGTGCGCGCCGACGACACCGTGATCACCGGCCCGGAGGCGCTACTGACCGTCGGCGCCCAGGTCTGCACCGTCAGCGGCACCCCGCACGGCGGGCGGCTCGAAGCGCACCTCGACGGCCGGTCGTCGACGCTGGTGTCGCGGGCGAGCTACCAGAAGTGCGCGGAGGCGCTCGCCTCCGGCGAGCTCGACGCGATCACCGGCGACGGGTCGGCCCTGGCGGGCCTCGTCGCCGACGGCGACACCCGGTTCCGGCTGGCGGGCCCGGGGTTCGACCCGCAGCCGCACGGAATCGGCCTGCGCCGAGGTGACGAGCCGTTCCGGGACTGGCTCACCGACACCCTGCGGCGGATCATCGCCGACGGCCGCTGGCAGGCTGCCTGGCAACGTACCCTCGGCCGCTACGACGAACAGGAGCCGACCGTCCCCGAGGTCCGCTGAGTCGTTGGCCTGTGGGACCGGTGCCGAGCTGCCGGTGCCGAGCTGCCGGTGCCGGCGATCCCGGCGACATGCGGCGACACCGGGCGAGGTGACCCGCCGGAACATCCCGGCGACGGTTCGGGCGAGCCGCAGCCCTCGGCACGGATCCCCGGCCGAGAATGCAGGACATGTCGACGTTGTCCGCGGGACCGGACGGTGCGGCCCGGCAGCCGCCCGGTGCCGCCTCCCAGCCAGGGCCGGCAAGGGCACTCCCGGCCGGGTCGGATCTGGACTACTACCTGGTTCGCCCGGACAACCGGGACGTCGCGGGCCCGGCGGCGATCCTCGTCGAGGAGTTCGCTCTGAGCGGGGACTGTTCGGCGGTCCGGCTCGACAGCACGGGCTGGACGGCGGGCGGCTCCCGCTGGAGGGGCGCCTCGGCGTTCAGCCGGGGCATACGTACCGACGCCGCCCGTCGCGACCGGGTCGTCGGCGCCACCCGGCAGGAGGTCGAGTTCGCCTACCGCCATCTCGGCGGTGGCGAACTGCCGGCCGAGGAGGTACTGCGCGGATACTTCGACGCCGGCATCCTGCTGCCCGCCTCGGCACCACTGCGGTTGAGCGCCGGCCGGGCCACCGCCGGCTTCACCGAGACCCGGGTCTACCGGGTCCTCTTCACCGCCTGGCGCGACCCGGACGGCCTGGCCGGACTGCTCGACACCTGGCGGATGTCGCCCGGTGACGGGCGGATGATGTCTGGTGACGGCGCCGCCGGTGCCCTGACCGGAGTCGTCGGCACCGCTCGGCGCCGGATCGGCGTCGACGTCTTCACCTGGGAACTGCGCCGGCTCGGTGCCGCCTGGTGCCTGGACCTGACGGCCGATCTGGCCGGCAGTCGCGGCGACGTCGTCGGCCCGCCGCTGCGCGAGCTGACCACGGCGGCCAGGATGGCGGGGCTGATCCCGGTGACGATCGAACGCTTTCGCTGACCGGCCGCTCCCCTGACGGGCCGCTCCCGCTGACCGGCCGCTCCCGCTGACCGGCCGCTCCCGCTGACCGGCCGCTCCCGCTGACCGGGCGGGGAGCGCGAGGAACGGGAACCAGCGGCGGGCATGCTGGAGCCCGACGAGGATCGGCTGGCACGGGTTCAGCGCGAGCCGGCCGATACCGGGTCCCGATGGCGGGCCCGCCACAGCCAGCCGACATCCCGGGCGAAGGACCAGCACAGCAGCGCCAGTGCCAGCCCGACCGAGGCGTACGCCAGTGGTCCGGGCAGCAGGCCGGAACTCGCCACCGCCAGCACGATCCCCTGCATCGCGGCGACGGTCTTCCGGGAGAACCGGTGCGGCAGGGCCGCTCTGAGCCAGGGGAGCGCCCAGGCGGCCGCGACGAAGACGTACCGGAGGACGCCGATCGCCAGTACCCAGCCGCCGAGGGATCGGGCGAGGTACGCGCTCAGTACCAGGATGAGGAAGGCGTCGACCTCCATGTCGAACCGGGCGCCGAGCGCGGAGGTGGTGCCGGTGCGCCGGGCGACCTGACCGTCCACCCAGTCCAGCGCCAGTGCCACGCTCGCCACGGCGACCAGCAGCCCGACCGGAGCCGGTGCCCAGAAGGAGGTAGCCACCAGCGCGGTCACCCCGCCGACCAGGCTGGCCCGGGCCAGGGTGACCTGGTTGGCCGCGCCGAGCGTCCGGGCGCCGGACCGACGCATGCCCCGGACGAGCAGCAGCCAGCTGACCACCGCGTACGCCGATCCGGCCAGCCAGCCGGCGGGACCCAGCCCGACCGTCGCGGAGAGCGCCGCCAGCAGGACGAACTGGACGGCCAGCCCCACCGTCGGCCCGTCCACCTCCGTCGACGTGTCGACCGGTACGGGACGGCCGCCGTCGAGCGGCGCCGATCGGGTCCGATGCCGCGAGGGACGCAGCCGGACCAGGGATGTTGCGATCGGATGATCACTGACAGTCAACGTTCCTCCGTTACGGTTTGGCACGATCAGCGCGCCGCGTATCGTTGCCGCTGCCCACCCCCGTGGAAACGGAAAACGTCCGCGTTCGGTTCATCGCGCTGGGAAAGGGGTCGATGACAGTGCGTGCCCGGGCCTTCTGGCTTGCCGCACCCGGCCGGGGTGAGATCCGGCCGGTTCCGCTGGCGCCGCCCGGTGCCGACGAGGTACTGGTCCGCACCCTCCACTCCGGCCTGAGCCGGGGGACCGAGACGCTGGTCTTCGCCGGCAAGGTGCCACCGAACCAGTACGCGACGATGCGCGCCCCGTTCCAGGACGGCGACTTCCCCGCCCCGGTGAAGTACGGCTACCTCAACGTCGGGCTGGTCGAGTCGGGGCCGGAGCACCTGGCCGGCCGTACCGTCTTCTGCCTCTACCCGCACCAGACCCGGTACGTCGTGCCGGCGTCGGCGGTCACCGTCGTACCGGACGGGGTGCCGGCGGCCCGGGCGGTGCTCGCCGGCACCGTGGAGACCGCGGTGAACGCGCTCTGGGACGCCGCGCCCCTGGTCGGCGACCGGATCACCGTCGTCGGGGCCGGGATGGTCGGCAGCGCCGTGGCCGGGGTCCTCGCCCGGTTTCCCGGCGCCCGGGTGCAACTGGTCGACGCCGACCCTACCCGGGCGGGCGTCGCCGCCGCGTTCGGCGTCGACTTCGCGTCACCCGCCGAGGCGGCCGGCGACCGAGACTTGGTGGTGCACGCCAGCGCCACCTCGGCCGGGCTCACCCGGTCACTGGAACTGCTCGCCCCGGAGGGCACCGTCGTCGAACTGAGCTGGTACGGCGACCGCCCGGTCAGTGTGCCGCTCGGCGAGAACTTCCATTCCCGACGGCTGACGGTACGGAGCAGCCAGGTGGGGACGGTGTCACCGAACGTGCGCGGGCGGCGAACCTTCGCCGACCGGCTCGCCCTCGCCCTGGAACTGCTCGCCGACCCGGCGTTCGACGCCCTGCTCACCGGCGCCTGCGACTTCGAGGAGTTGCCGGAGGTACTCCCCCGGCTGGTCAGCGGCGAACTGCCCGCCCTGTGCCACCGGGTCGACTACGGTGGCCCGGCCATCGACCAGTAGCCGCGACCACCCATCCGGAGCCGGAGACACCAGGAGGAGAATCCTTGTTCAGCATCACCGTCCGTGACCACATCATGATCGCGCACAGCTTCCGGGGCGAGGTCTTCGGCCCGGCCCAAAAGCTGCACGGGGCGACCTACGTGGTGGACGCCACGTTCCGCCGGCCGGAACTCGACGCCGACAACCTCGTCGTGGACATCGGACTGGCCTCCGGACAGTTGGCCGAGGTGCTGGGCGAACTCAACTACCGCAACCTGGACGACGAGCCGTCGCTGGCCGGGATCAACACCTCGACCGAGGCGCTCGCCCGGATCATCGCCGACCGGCTGGCCGAGCGGGTGCACGCGGGATCGCTCGGTGCCGGGGCGCGCGGACTGACCGGACTGACCGTCACCCTGCACGAGTCGCACATCGCCTGGGCCAGCTACGAGCGGACGCTTTGACCGGACCGGCTCCCGGCCCGGCGGGTGGATCCGGTGACGCGGGCGGCCCGGTGCGCGCCGGGACGGCGTACGTGGTGCTGCCCGGGGACATCGACGATCCGGGCACCCCGAGCGGCGGTAACCGCTACGACCGCCGGGTCGTCACCGGGCTTCGCGGGCTCGGCTGGCAGGTGCGCGAACTTCCCGTGCCGGGGAGCTGGCCCCGGCCGGCCGAGGCCGAGCGGATCGCGCTGGCCGCCGCGCTCGCCGGCGTACCGGACGGGGCGGTGGTGCTGCTGGACGGGCTGGTGGCCTGCGGCGTACCCGAGGTCGTCGGTCCGGCCGCCGGCCGACTCCGGCTGGCGGTGCTGGTGCACCTGCCGCTCGGCGACGAGACCGGGCTGCCGCCCGAGGTGGCGGCCCGGCTCGACGACCTGGAACGGCAGACGCTGCGGGCGGTGCCGGTGATCGTCGCGACCAGCGCCGGAACCGGGCGGGCGCTGGTGGAACGGCACGGCCTGCCCGCCGCGCGGGTGCACGTCGTGCCGCCCGGGGTCGCGGCCGCACCGCTGGCCGAGGGTACGGATGGCGCCACGGGCCTGCTCAGTGTCGCCTCGGTCATCCCGCGCAAGGGCCACGACGTACTGGTCGAGGCGCTGGCCACGATCCCGGACCGGGCGTGGACCTGCCGCTGTGTCGGCCCCGTCGACCGCGATCGGGGGCATGTCGACCGGGTGCGCCGCCTCGCCGAGGCGGCCGGGCTGACCGACCGGGTACGGTTCCTCGGTCCGCGTACCGGCGCCGAACTGGCCGCCGACTACGCCACCGCCGACCTGCTGGTGCTGGCGTCCCGGGCCGAGCCGTACGGCATGGTCGTCACCGAGGCGCTGGCCCGGGGCATCCCGGTGCTGGGCAGCGCGGTGGACGGGCTACCGGAGGCAATCGGGCGGACGCCGGACGGAATCGTGCCCGGGCTGTTGGTGCCGCCCGGCGACCCGGCGGCGCTGGCCGGGGCGCTGCGCCGCTGGTTCGACGAGCCGGACCTGCGGCATCGGCTCCGGACCGCCGCCCGGCAGCGCCGGGCCGACCTGCCCGGCTGGGAGGTCACCGCCGCCCGCCTCGGCGAGGTGCTGGCCGCGCTGGCCCGGTCGGCGGGGGACGACATGACTGAGCACGCCAGGTCTTTCCGACCGGGCTGGGACGGCGAGGAGAGGGCATGACCGAGCACGGCGCGCAGACCGGGCAACCGGAGGACGGGGACGACGATTCGCCGTACAGCCTGGCCTGGCTCGGCCTGCGGGAGCCGGCCGACGCCCGCGCCCGGGCGGCTGAACTGGTCGAACCGCTGCGCAACCTGCTGCCCGACGCCAATCCGGTGGTGATCCGGGACCTCGGCTGCGGCAGCGGTTCGATGGGGCGCTGGCTCGCCGGCCAGCTGCCCGGTCCGCAGCACTGGATGCTCTACGACCGCGAGCCCGGGCTGCTCGACCACGCCCGGGACCACCTCCCGCGGACCGCCGCCGACGGCTCCCCGGTCAGCGTACGGACCCGGGAGTGCGACCTCACCCGGCTGACCGCCGACGACCTCGCCGGGGCGTCGCTGGTCACCGCGTCCGCCCTGCTCGACCTGCTCACCCTCGCCGAGGTGGAGCGGCTCGTCACGGCATGTGTGGACGCCGGCTCTCCGGCGCTGCTGACCCTGTCCGTGCTGGGCGAGGTGGAGTTCTCCCCGGCCGACCCGCTCGACGCCGAGATCGCCGCCGCGTTCAACGCCCACCAGCGGCGCGGTACCGGTGCCCAGCAGCTGCTCGGCCCGGACGCCGTGCAGGCGACCGCCGAGGCGTTCCGCCGGTGTGGCGCGGAGGTACGGGTCCGGCCCAGCCCGTGGCGGCTCGGCCCGGCGGAGGCGGACCTGACCGCGCGGTGGCTGCGCGGCTGGGTCGCCGCCGCCGTCGAGCAGCGGCCGGAGCTGGCCGTCCCGGCCGCCGGCTACCTGGAGCGTCGACTCGCCGCCGCGACCGCCGGTCGGCTGCGGGTGGTCGTCGGGCACGCCGACCTGCTCGCCACGTCCTGATGCACGCGTACCGACCCGGCTCGGCGGCGGATGAACCGCAGCCCCGGTTGCCTCGTATAACTGGCGAGGACCGATCGAGGGAGGCTGGCGGATGTGCGGGGCGAGGACGGCACGGCGGAGAGTTCCGGCGGACCGGGCGGCGTCGTGAGGCGTACCTTCTGGGCCTGGGCGCGGCTGCTCGGCGGTGCCGCCATCCTCGGCTTCCTGGTGTGGCGGCTCGGCACCGGAGCGTTCCTGGACGGGCTGCGGGTGATCGATGTCGGCACCCTGCTCGCCGCGCTCGGGATCGGGTTGCTGACCACGGTGTTCAGCGCCTGGCGCTGGTGCCTGGTCGCCCGGGGCCTCGGCATCCGGCTGCCGCTGGGCCGGGCGGTCGCCGACTACTACCGGGGGCTCTTCCTCAACGCGGCCCTGCCGGGTGGCGTGCTCGGGGACGTGCACCGGGCGGTCCGGCACGGCAGGGATGTGCAGGACGTGGGCCGGGGCGTCCGGGCCGTGGTGCTGGAACGCTGCGCCGGGCAGGTCGTGCTGGTCACCGTCGGGGCGCTGGCGCTGCTGCTCGCCGCTCCCGTCCCGCTGCCGGCAGCAGCCGGCCCGACCGGGCGGCTGGTGGCCGTCGTCCTGGGCACGGCCCTGGTACTCGCTGTCGCCGGCTGGCTCGTCCTGCGGTCGCGACGGCGGCTCGACCGGCACCTCCGGCGGGGCCGTTCCGTCCCGGCCGGCGCCCCGGACTCGGCGTCCGGCGGCGAGGACCGGGGTTCGGCCCGACCCGGGGCCTCGCGGTGGGTTCGGGCGTACCGGACGGGCGTCTCCGACGTACGGCTCGGGCTGCTCGCCCGGAACAGTTGGCCCGGGGTCGCGCTCTCGTCCGCCGTGGTGCTCGCCGGGCACCTCGGCACGTTCGTCGTCGCGGCCCGGGCCGCCGGTTCGTCGGCGCCACTCACCCGGCTCCTACCCCTGATGCTGCTGGCCCTGATCGCGATGGCGTTGCCGCTGAACGTCGGCGGCTGGGGGCCCCGGGAGGGCGTCACCGCCTGGGCGTTCGGGGCTGCCGGGCTGGGCGCCTCGCTCGGCCTCACCGTCGCCGTGGTGTACGGGGTACTCGCCTTCGTCGCCAGCCTGCCCGGAGCCGCGGTGCTGGTCGCCCGCTGGGTCGGCGGGCTCCACACCACCGGGACCTCCGCCACCGGGACCTGCGTCACCGGGACCTCCGTCACCGGGACCTCCGTCACCGGGACCTCTGTCACCGGGGCGGCCGTCGCGTCGGCGACGCCCCGGCTCCGGCTACCCCGAGCGGTCGCGTGAGCGGCGGCGGGACCTGCCGCCCGCCCTCCCCCGCCCCGACCGACCCGGCGGGTATGCCTCGATCACGTCTCGGCGAACCGTTCCGAGAGGGCGTAGCGCAACAGCACCACGTCGCCGATCTGGCAGACCTCGGCCAGCTCCGCCCGGCGGTCCGGTCCCCACGGAAACCGGCCATCGTTGACGAAACGCGGCGCCCGGGAGTCACCGACGAAGAACGGTGCGATCACCAACTGCAACTCGTCGGCGAGGCCGGCGGTGAGGAACTGGGTGTGTATCGTCCCGCCACCCTCGACCATCAACCGAGCCACGCCCCGGGCGTGCAGGTCGGCCAGTACCAGTTCGAGGTCGACGGGATCGCCGCTGTCCACCACGGTCGCCACCTCGCCGAGACGCTTGCGGGCCTCGTCCAGGCTGGCGCTCGCGCAGTAGACGAGCTTGTCGATCTCGCCGGTGACGAAGAACCGGGCGGTCGGGTCCAGATCGGCCCGGCCGGTCACGGTCACCTTCACCGGGGTGGGTCGCAGCCCCCGGGCCACCCGCTCGGCCCGGCGCTGCGGCGACCGGACCAGCAGGCGCGGATTGTCCTGCCGGACCGTACCGGCGCCGACCAGGATCGCGTCGCACTCGGCTCGTACCGCGTCGACCCGGTCGAAATCGGCGTCGTTGGAGAGCAGCAGCCGGGTACCGCTGGCGTTGTCCAGGTAGCCGTCGATTGACATGCCGCAGCTGAGCAGTACGTACGGCCGGTCGCCCACTTGTCGCACCTCTCCGTCGATGAACAGCCCACGCGGTGGGTCAGTCTTCCGCATCGTCGGCGCCCGTCCCCGCCGGCCTCGCCCCGGCGCCGACCGGCCCGCGTCGGATGACCCCGCGTCGGGTACCAGCCTCCACGCTCTGTCTAAGCGCGGGCGGGCAGACCCCCGAGAGAGGCACTCTAGATCTTCAGGGCGTACGCACCCGACTCCAAGAGGGAGAACTGATGCCGCACACACCGCCCCAGGTAACCACCGCCGAAGCACCCGAAACGCTGGCCGCGCCGGGGCCGGTTCCGGCCGCCACCGTACGCCGGCAGGTGACCGTACCGCTCCGCTTCGCCGACGGCTACACCGCGACCGCGCGCGTCTTCACCTTCGACGGGCTGGTGGACGGCCGGGAGCACCTCGCCCTCGGCCTGGGCGACTGGCGGGACAGGCTCGGCCGGTCCGCCGACGGCATGCCGGCACCCCTGGTGCGGCCGCACAGCGAGTGCATGACCGGCGACGTGTTCGGCAGCCAGCGGTGCGACTGCGGCCCGCAACTGCGCGAGGCGGTCCAGCGGATCAGCGACCGCGGTGGCTTCCTGCTCTACCTGCGGCAGGAGGGCCGGGGCATCGGGCTGTACGCGAAGCTCGACGCGTACGCGCTCCAGGACGTGGGGCTGGACACCTACGAGGCCAACCTGGCACTCGGGCATGGCGAGGACGAGCGGGACTACACCGTCGCCGCGCAGATGCTCCGTACGCTCGGCGCCGACCGGATCGCACTGCTGAGCAACAACCCCGACAAGGCAGAGCAACTCGGCCGGCTCGGCGTGCAGGTCACCGAACGGGTTCCCACCGGGGTGCACCTCTCCCCCGCCAACGCCCGATACCTGCAGACGAAGGCCCACCACACCGCGCACACCATCGAGCTGCCACTCGCCGACTGAGCGGCGAACCGGGACGTGCGCCACCGGCACGTCGGGGCCACCGGTCCGGGCGCTACCCTCCGGCTTCGGGACCCCCGGCTCGCGGCCGGGGCCGCTCGCCGGGCTGCACCCTCCAGCCCGCGACGACGAGAGGAGACGGGCATGCTTGTCGACTGGCCACTGGATCGGTTGCGCGACTACCGGCCGGAGCGCGATGAACCGGCCGACTTCGACGCCTTCTGGGCCAACACGCTCGCCCAGGCCCGCGAGGTCGGCACGCCGGCGAAGTTCGAGCCGTACGACGCGAATCTCTCCACCGTGGAGGTTTACGACGTCACCTTCTCCGGTTTCGCCGGCCAGCCCGTACGCGGGTGGTTCCTGCTCCCCCGGCACCGTACCGGCCGGCTGCCCTGCGTCGTGGAGTACATCGGGTACGGCGGCGGGCGCGGACTGCCGCACGAGTGGCTCGCCTGGAGCGCCGCCGGCTACGCCCACCTGGTGATGGACACCCGGGGCCAGGGCAGCAACGGTTACCTGGTCGGCGACACCCCGGACCCGGACCCGGTCGGCCTGCCGCAGACTCCCGGCTTCATGACTCGCGGGCTCGGCGATCCGTCGTCGTACTACTACCGCCGGCTCTTCACCGACGCGGTCCGGGCCGTGGAGACCGCCCGGGAGCACCCCCGGGTCGATCCCGAGCGGGTGGTGGTGGCCGGCACCAGCCAGGGTGGTGGGATCAGCATCGCCGTCTCCGGCCTGGTCGACGGGCTCGCGGCGGTGATGCCGAACGTACCGTTCCTCTGCCACTACCGGCGGGCCACCGAGATCACCGACGCCTCGCCGTACCAGGAGTTGGTGACGTACCTGCGGACCCACCGGCACGACGTCGAGCGGGTCTTCCACACTCTCAGCTACTTCGACGGGGTCAACTTCGCCAGCCGGGCCACCGCCCCGGCGCTCTTCTCCGTCGCCCTGATGGACGCGGTCTGCCCGCCGTCGACGGTCTACGCCGCGTTCAACCACTACGGGGGCACGGAGAAGGAGATCACGGTGTGGCCGTACAACGGGCACGAGGGTGGAGCCGGTTTCCAGTTTCCCCGACAGGCAGACCTGCTCCGACGGCTCTTCGGTGCACAGGGCTAGCCCGGGGCGGAAGGTCGGCACGCCGGAGGTCGGCTACGGCGCCGCCTTCGACCGGCTCTTCGCGCGGGGTCGCGCCGCGCTGCTGGCCGGTACGAACCACTGCGACTCCCCGCCGGTCGACGGTGGCCGGTGGGGGCTGTCGGTGGTGCTGCCACCGGATCCGGCGTGCGCCGCCCGGCTCGCGGCGGTGACCGCCGAGGCGTCCGCCGTGACCGGCCCGGAGCACTGGCCGACCGGCTCGCCGGAGGCGGTGCACCTCACGGTACGGGCGATCGAGGCGCACCGGAGCAGCGTGCCGGCCGGCGACCCGCTCGTGGTCCGGGCCGGCTCGGCGCTGCGCCGGGCCGCGGCGGCGTGCCGGCCGGTACGCCTGGCACTGCGCGGCCTCACGCTCACCCCGTCCGGCGTGATGGCCTGCGCGTACCCGGTCGACCCGGCGCCGGACGAGTTCGCCGCGCGGCTCGCCGTCGAACTCGGCGAGGACGCCTGGTTCGAGGCCGACTTCGCCCGGGACATCTGGTACGCCACCCTGGTGCACTTCACCGCGCCGCTGCGCGATCCGGTCGCCCTGGTCGACTGGGTGGCCGCGCGGCGCGGTGCCGACCTCGGTGACGCGGTCGCCAACGTGGCCGAACTGCTGCGCTTCCGGTTCAACGGGCGCCAGCCGGTACGGGTGCCGCTGGCCAGCGCACCCTTCGGCGCCGGTACCGGATAGCCGCCCGGCCCGGCCCCGCCGACCGCAGGTGGGACCCCGACCGGAGCCGGTGGGACCGTCCGGGGCACCGAGGGCATGGTCGACGACGACTGTCAGATCCACGTCCGCCGCTTTCCTCCGGCCATCCGTGCGCAAGGATGGTCTGGAATTCACGGGAGGAATCGATGGACTCCGACAGCGTCGACCCTGGCCGCCCGGCGGAGCCGCTGCCCGCCGAGTTCGGCTCGACCGAACGGAACGCCGACGGCGGCGACCGGGCCAGCCCACTGTCGCCGGTGCCCACCTCGCCCAACCTGGTCACCGACTCGGTCATCGCCCGACCGTTGCAGGAGCGGATGCGGTCCTCGGGCGAGGAGCCGATCGGCGTGGTGATCGAGCTGCGTACCCGCCATCTGGGCGGGGTGCGCGGGGCGCAGGCCCGGATCCGGGAGCTGATCCGGGAGGTCGCCGGTGTCGAGACGCCGGTCTGGCCGATCGGCTCGTACGTCAGCAGCGCCCTGACCGCCGCACAGATCCGCGCCCTGGTGGCCGCCGACGCCGAGGAGGCCGAGGAGGTCGCCCAGGAGCAGGCGGAGGCCGGAATGGCGGAGCAGGACCCAGGCTCCGGCCAGGCCCCCGAGGAGCCGTCGGCGTCGACGGTCGGCGCCGGGCCCGCCCCACGGTCGGCGATCCACCGGATCTGGCCCAACTTCGAGGTCCAGCCGCTCATCCACCGCTCCGTGGTGACCACCAAGTGCCAGGCGGCGCACCGCGCCTTCAACGCGTACGGCCAGGACATCGTCTGGGCGGTGCTCGACTCCGGCATCGACGAGGGGCACGCGCACTTCCATCGGCACGGCAACCTGGCGCTGACCCCGCCGCTGGCGCACCGCTCGTTCATCGGGGACAGCGACGCCGAGGCGACGAGGGACCTGGCCGGGCACGGCACGCACGTGGCCGGGATCCTGGCCGGTGAGCAGATCGTCGGCGAGAACGAGAGTCCGCTGACCGCCGCCGCCTTCTACCAGCCGGACGTGGGGGACCTGCGTACCGAGCGGATGCACCTGCGCGCGGTCAGCGGGATGGCGCCGCGTTGCCGGCTGCTCTCCTGCAAGATCCTCCGGGACGACGGCTCCGGCGACATGGCGGCGGTGCTGGCCGCGCTGGAGTACATCCAGGAACTCAACGACCACGGTCGGGAGCTCCTGGTGCACGGGGTCAACCTGTCGGTGGGCTATCCGTTCGACCCGACCTGGTTCGCCACCGGTCTCAGCCCGATCTGCCGGGAGGTCGACCGGCTGGTGCAGTCCGGCGTGGTCGTGGTGGCGGCAGCCGGCAACACCGGGTACGGCTACGTCATCGACGCCGGTGGCCGACGGATGCGTACGGCGTTCGACCTGACCATCAACGACCCGGGCAACGCCGAACTGGCGATCACGGTCGGCGCCACCTCCTGCCGGCCGCACGCCTCCGGCGTCTCCTACTTCTCCTCCAAGGGCCCCACCGGGGACGGTCGGGCCAAGCCGGACCTGGTGGCGCCCGGCGAGCGGGTGATCAGCGCCGGTGCCGGCCGGCTGCTGGAGCAGGCGCTCGGCGGCGTGCCCGGCGCGACCTACGTGGAGAACTCCGGCACCTCGATGGCGGCACCGCACGTCTCCGGCGTGGCGGCCGCGTTCATGTCGGTGCACCAGGAGTTCATCGGCCGCCCGCACCGGGTCAAGCGGGCACTGCTCGACTCCGCCACCGACCTCGGTCGGGACCCTTCGTTCCAGGGCCGCGGTCTCGTCGACGCGATGCGGGCCCTCCAGTCGGTCTGACCACTCGCTCCCGGATGAGGTGCAGATGCAGTTCCCGTACGCCGAGGTGGAGATCCGGTCCACCGGTGCGATCCACGACGACAACCAGCGGCGGGCCGCGGTGGAACTGGTCGCCGCCTGCGGCGCCACCGACGTACTCGTGCTCTGCCACGGCTGGAACAACGACATCCCGCAGGCCCGCCGCCTCTACCAGCGGCTCACCGACAACCTGGCGGCGGTGCGCCCGGCGGTACCCGGGGCGGAGTCCCGGACCCTGGCCGTGGTCGGCGCGCTCTGGCCGTCGATCCGCTGGTCGGACGAGGACGAGGTGGCCGGCGGCGGGGTCGCGGTCGGCGACGAGGCGGTCGCGCTGATCGGGGCCATCGCGACCCGGGTCGAGGACCCGGCCCGGGCAGCCCTGCTGACCCGGCTGGTGCCGAGGCTCGCGGACTCGGCCGAGGCCCGGCAGCGCTTCCTCGACGCCCTGCGGGAGCAGATCCCACCCGGGCCGGCCGAGCCGTTCTCCGGCGCTGTGGGGGTGGACGAGGATCCGCCGCCGGCGGCGCTGCTGCACGGAGACGCGGAGACGGTCTTCGAGGCGGTTGGCGGCCCCGAGGTCGACTTCGGGCGACCGGAGCGGACCGGCGGCGCGGCCGGCTTCGGCTTCGACCTGGACAGCGTGCTGGCCAAGGCGCGCGGGGTGTTGAACGTGACCACCTACTACACGATGAAGGACCGGGCCGGGAAGGTCGGCTCCGGCGGCATCGCCACGCTGCTGTCCGAGCTGGCCCGGGCATCCGCGTCGGGCGTACGGCTGCACCTGGCCGGTCACTCGTTCGGCGCCCGGGCGCTGGCCGCCGCCGCGGTGCGGCACCCCCGGCTGCACTCCTGCACTCTGCTGCAGGGCGCGTTCAGCCACCACGCCTTCGCGGTGAACTTCAACGGTCGGGGCGAGAACGGGCTGTTCCGGTCGCTACTGGCCGATCGGCAGATGACCGGACCGATGTTGGTCACGCACACCGTCAACGACCGGGCGGTCGGCCTGGCGTACGCGGCGGCGTCCCGGCTCGCCCGGCAGGCCGGCGCCGGGCTGGGCGACGCCAACGACCCGTACGGCGGAATCGGTCGAAACGGGGCGCTGAAGACACCCGAGGTGGTCCAGCCCTGCGTCGATCTGCTGGAGGTGGGCGGCGGCTACCAGTTCCGGCCGGGTCGGGTGTTCAACCTGAAAGCGGACAGGTTCATCCGCTCGCACGGCGACGTCAGCGGTCGACAGGTCGTCTACGCTCTGTACTCTGCGATCAGCAGCTGACGACCTGCGCCTCCCGCAGCGGCGGTGTCGAGCCCGCATCGGAAGCTCGAAACCCGGTCGTCTTTTTGATTGGCTCGGCCACCGGTGGGTACGGTCCGCGCTGTACCCCTGACGGGTTCGGTGACCTTGGAGGCGCCATGACGGACGGTCCGTTGGACGATCAACGGACGGAGACACAGTATGGACCCCTGTTGCTCGAGGCGGACTTCGACGCGGAGCAGGTGGCCGACGTACGGCGGGCGCTGACCGAGTGCCTTCTCGGAGCCGGCCTGGGCGGGGATCGGCTGGACGACTTCGTGACGGCGGTCAACGAGGCGATGACCAACGCGGTCCGGCACGGCGGCGGCCGAGGAGAGCTGCGGTTCTGGCGGCGGCGGCACCTGGTCTGTGAGGTCCGGGACCACGGGAGCGGCTTCGGCGACCCGGTGCCGGCCATCCCCGCCAGCCGTCCCCGGCCGTCCGCCGGTGGCGGGATGGGGCTCTGGCTGGCCCACCAGCTCGCGGACTCGATCGAGGTGCGCAGCGGCACCGACGGTGTCCGGGTACGGCTGACCATGGCCGTCACGGATCCGGCCGACGTACCGCCGGCCCCCGGCTGGGGCGCGGCCGGCCCCGGCGGTCCGGGGCCGGCCTGGCCCGGCGACGCCGGGTAACCCCCGACCTGGTAACCAAACGGCTGAGTCCGCATAAGGGAGAACGCTGTGGTAGCCCGGGGTGGGATTCCCCCGGGCTACTCAGCGATCAGCCCCCGTCGCCACTCAGCGGTCAGCCCCCGCCTTCTTCATCTCCGACATCGCCCAGCGATCCGGGATACGCCTTACCACCTGATCTCGCCGAAGATGCGCCTGGCTTGGATCACGGTACCTCGCACGTTGCCTGTCAGGGTGCCGCCGGTCTGGACCACATGACCCGCGACGTTTCCGTTGGTGACTGAACCGGCGGTTTGGTACAGGTTTCCGTAAACGTTGCCATTGACGGTGGCGTTGATCAGGGTCACGTTGCCGTAGACGTCGCCGTTCACTGTTCGGTTCATGATGACGCTGATGTTGCCCTTGCTCAGCGACACCAGTTTTTCGGCAGAACCGGCCGCCGCGCCAATGCCGCCGGCGCCGGCGGCCGAGCCGACACTCGCGGCGCCGGAGACGGCACCGACCACCGCCGTGCCGCCGGCTATCGTGGCCACACCTACGGCCGTTCGCCCGGCACCCCGGAGGATGTTGTCGATGATGTTGCGCTGCGGGTGCCCGGGATTGGTTCTCCGCTGCGGATCGCGGCGGATGTGCGGGGACTTCTTGGGCTCCGGGCGGCTCTTCTTCGGCCGCTTGGCGCTCTTCTTCCGACTATTCCCGTTATCCCCGCCCTCGTTCCACTTCTTCTCCTTTTTCCTGTTCTTGGTGGACTTTCTGGGCAGTTTCGCGGCCCGGGCCGCGATCTTCACCACCTTGTCCGCGACCCACCTCGCGCTTTTCACGGCCACGGTGATCAACTCTTTGACGAACTTGAAGACGATGCGGAGAACCTGATAGGAAATGAGCACGAGGCGCTCGATGCTCTTCACGATCTGTCCGAGTGGCGGGATCTTCTTGATCACCTCATAGGTTTTCCGCACCCAGCGCCAGACCCTCTCCCAGCGGTACTCGACGACCATCTTCACCCTCATCTTCTTCACCATGCGGGTGGAGATGACCCATCGCTCACCGTCGGGGTCGGCGTACGTCGCCGGGTTGTTGTTGGCGTAGGCGTAGCTGTTGAGTTGCTGCGGATCGGACAGGTCGACGATCGGATCGACGGAGATGAACCGGCCCAGGGACGGGTCGTAGTCGCGGGCCCCGAGATGGACCAGCCCGGTGTCCGGGTCCGCGGTGCCGCCGACGAAGCTCTTCTGACCGGGCCAGCCGGCCGGCGTGGCACCACGGGCCTCGCCGTACGGAGTGAACCGGCGCCGCTTCACCTCCTGGCTGGCGGCGTCGATGGCGATCTCCGGCGTGCCGTGATGGTCCATCGCCAGCCAGTGCAGCTTGTCGTCGGCGGAGGTGCGTACGGCGACGGTGCGGCCGTTGAAGGAGTAGTAGCGGGTGCCGGTCACCGTGCCGTTCGGGGCCAGATGCAGCTCGGTCTCGCCGAGGTAGAGGGTGGTGCCGCTGGAGTCGCGGCGGATGAGCCGGTTGCCTCCGGCGTCGTAGAGGAAGCTGGTGGTGACGCCGTTCTTGGTGATGCTGCCGATGTTGCCTTCCGGGTCCCAGCTGATGGCCTGCTGGGCGGTGCCCTTCTTCCGGGCGGTCATGTTCCCGGCCGCGTCGTAGCCGAACTCCTCGACCTGCTGGCTGCCGTCCGGGCCGGTGGTGGTCACCTTGCTGACCGCGTGCGGCTTCGGCTGTCCCGTCGCCGGGTAGGTGTAGGCGCTCGTGGTCTTGGTGCCGTTCGGGTTGGTGCGGGTTTCCGACGTACGGTTGCCGGTCTTGTCCAGGGTCCACGAGTGCCAGTACGGCGCCGGGCCGCCCAGCCCGGCGGCGGTCGGCGCCGCCGCACAGTCGCCGGAGCCCGGTGTCCACGCCTCGGTGGCCCGGCGCAGGTGGTCGTACCGGAAGCACTGGGTCTCCTCGGCGCCGGGCGCCCGGTCGGCGATCGACATGACGTTACCGGCCTGGTCATACTTGAACGCCACGTCGGCGATCACCCCTGGTGCGGTGTCCCGCTCGACCACCGCACGGGAGAGCCGGTGGGTGCCGTACTCGTACCCGTACCCGAGCTTCACCGCCTTGCCGCCGGCCGACAGCCTCAGCTCGCGCACCTCACCGAACTGGGTGTAGGCGGTGCCCGTGACGTAGGTGTCCGCTCCGCTGAGGGTCACCGGCAGACCCAGGCGGTCGTAGCCGATGGCGAGCTCCTCCTCCGGCAGCCCGCCAACCGCCGGTAGGCTGGCCGTCGCCACGTCGCCGTTCACCTTGAACGTGCTGGTGAACTCGTAGCTGCCGGCGAGGCCCTGCTCGTTGCGCGGAATGGTGTAGCGGGTGGCGGTCACCCGCCCGGCGGCATCCAGATCAGCCAGCGACGTCGTGTACTCGTTGCCGTCGACGTACCTGGTGGCGGAGGTCTGGTAGCCGAGGGCCGGCTTGCCGTTGACCGGCGTGTCGTAGGTCCAGCCGATCCGCTTGGGCCCGCTCGGTGATCCGTCGTGCGTTCCGGTCCGCCGGCCGAGGATGTCGTAGGTGTGCGCCAGCTTCAGTTCGCGCGCGTCCTTCTCGGTGAGCAGCTCCCCGGCGTCGTCGTAGGTGTACTCGGTCACGCCCCGGTCCGGCTCCTCGGCCCGGGTCATGAAGCCCCGCAGGTCGTAGGAGTACCGCCACACGTTCCCGACCGGGTCGGTGACGGCTTGCAGCTGCCCGCGCCGGTTGTAGGTGTACTTCGTCGCGTCGTACGGGCCGGTCGGGGCATTGCCATGGTATTGACGCAGCTCGACCAGCCGGCCCTCCGCGTCGTAGAGCTCGGTGGTCGGGGTATCCCCGTCCAACGGATCGGTGTCGTGCCGGTTGTGGGTGAAGGTGTGCGTGGTCCGCCACCGCTCCACCCCCTCGATACGGAAGATGACCTCCCTCGGTCGCTCGCTCTCGTCGTACACCGTCACGATCTGCGCCGGCACCCGGTCCTCGTCGGCTATGAGCACGGTCGGCCCGGGTGGAGCGTCGTTGTAGTAGGGGCCGTTCTCCTTGACCAGCAGGCCCCGTGAGTCGTAGACGGTGTCGGAGACGAGCCGGCCTCCGCCGGGCGCCGGTGCCTGGGTCTGGCGGGGCCGCATCAGCCCGTCGTAGAGCTCGTACTCGGTGTCGTAACCGCCGTCCGGCAGCAGCGTCCTGGTGGTGACCACGTTGGCCCCGTCGCGGCGCACCAGGTAGCTGTACTCCGCACTGGGGCTCTGCGTCGGGTCCCGGCCGGGAAGCCAGAGCTTGGCCAGCCGCCCGTGCGGGTCGTACCTCATCTCGGTCCGGCGCCCGTTTGCGTCCACGGTGGATCTTTCCAGCCCCCAGGCGGGCTCTAACGTGGTCGTACTCACGTGCCCGAGCGCGTTGGTGGCCTTGACCTGGGTGAGCGGTCCGCTGGTGGCGGGGGTGTACGCGACCGTCGAGCGGGCGCCCTTGGCGTCGATCGTCTCGGTCACCCGGCCGTGTACGTCGTACCGGGCCTGCACGACGGTGACATATCGTGGCACGTCGCCGGAGTAGCCGGACAGCTCCTCCACCTTGGTCAGGACGCCACGGGTCGGAACGGCGCCGAGGGTGGTGTTGTTGCCGTCGTAGTAGTAGCGGATGTCGACCATGGCGTGATCCGGGTACGTGGGGGTCTTGTCGCAACCGACGGTGACGGTCTGGATCCGGTACGGCGCGTCGATGATCCACGCGGACTCGTTCGACGCGTACCAGTAGCGGGTGCAGGTGTCGTCGTCCGGATCGTCCACGTCGCTGAGGTCGGTGACCTGGGTCAGCAGTCCGTCGTCGCTGTAGATGTGCTCCGCCCCGTTGGTCTGCCACTGGCCGGCACCGGTGGCCTTGCTCTGCCGTACCGCGGACTCCTCCAGCTGGTACGACCGGGTCGTGCCCCAGCTGCGGCTGCGCGTCGCGGTCGGCGCGGACAACCACGGGTCGACGGTCTCCTTTTCCTGCACCGCGTTACCGGCGCCGTAGGTGACGATCTCCCGTGCCGTGCCGGCGAGCGGGTCGGCGTCCGGAATGCCCTGTACCAGCACGTGCTTCGTGTCACCGGCGGCGGTCCGGTCGCCGTCCATGCCGCGGAAGTACAGCGACTCGGTGACGCTCTGGACACCGCCCGGACTGCCCTTGTGCATGCGGACCCGGTCGTAGCCGCGCCACTGCGACCAGGTCTTGTACTTGTCACCGACCATGCCGTCCCTGTCGTCGTAACGCCACGCCGGCTTACCCGGATACTCGATCCGGGTCACCGCCGGCAGCAGGCCGGTCGTGCGATCCGCCTCGGTCACCTGGGTCACGACGTACTTGTTGAACCAGTCCTCCCGATCCTTGGTTTCGCCCTCGGGGGTCCAGCGCACGGGATGGCAGCGTTTGTCGTTGTCGTCCGGCGTCGGCAGGTTCGACGGCGCGACGCACTCCTGCGGCGTGTACTCCACGGTGATCTCGCCGCCCGAGTCGAGGCTGATCTTCCTCATCCGCATCCAGTTCATCGGCGGGACGTAGTCGTTGCCGTCCACCCGGTTGTGCATCGGCACCCCGTCGAAGCTGATCTCCGGCAAGGTCAGCTCGTCACCCACGTGGCCCGTGTTGCGGATCGACGCCAGCCACATTCCGGCCCGGGTGCCGTCCCCGGGGTTCGGGTACGAGTGCGTCAACTCCCACGAGTCCACCGGCTGGTACGCCGAGCCGTTCCACACCTTCGTGGTGACCGTCTTCAGCCGGTTCTGGGTCCAGAACGTCGGAGTGAACTTGTTGTTGCAGTTCGTCTTGCTCGTGCACGCCTGGTTCCACGGCACGTCCGGCCAGTTGGCCGGCTGCGCCGACGTGCACGTCGTGCCGGGGATGCACCGGCCGGCCGTGGTGAACTCCACCCGGCCGACGGCCGGCGTCGTGTAGACCTCACCGTCCCGCTGCCCGTAGTCGATCCGCTTGAGGTAGCCACCGCGCACGTAGGATGACACCTTGGTCGCCGTGTTGTTGCGGGCGTAGTAGTTCGTCTCCTTCTCGTAGAACAGGCTCATCGTGTTGCCGTGCCGGTCGACGACGTAGTCCAGGTTCCACCGCCACGCCTGCGCCTCGCAGACCGAGGCGTCGAACGTCGACTTCCGGCACGGCTCGCCGGCGTGGTTGCCGTACACCGGAACCGTCCACACCGAGTTGGTGACCGGGTCCCCGCTCGTCCAGCCGGTTGTCAGCTTGTGCTTGCCGAAGTAGTACTGGGTGCCGCTCCGGCTGGTGATCCGCCAGTACTCGCCGTCGTTGTCGTCGTTGTCGCCGCCGGTCAGCAGCTCCACCTTCGACCCGTCGTCGAGGCGGGGCTTCCACGTCCCGGTCGCGTCGTCGCGGACCAGTTCGCCCCCGCGACCGTTCATCACCACGTACGCGTTACCGGCGCTCTTCGGCGCGGTGGTCGAGCTGTCCGAGGCCCAGCACAGGTCGCCGGTCTTGCGGCCGCTGTTGTTGCCGCCGGAGGTGTCGTCGGCGCAGGACTTGTACCGCCGCTCGATGTAGCCGCCCGGATCGAACTCGAACCCCTCACCCACCCAGGACGGCTGGTTGTTGGTCGACGACCCGCGGCCGTCCACGTTGCCGCTGGAGTAGGTCAGGCTCATCTGCGGCTCCGGCCCACCCAACCCGGGCGGCGCGTCCATCGGGTACTCCCAGGAGAAGTCGCCCGACGAGGTGCCCACCGACCACGTCGAGGACGGGGACAGCGTCGACGCCGCGTAGGAACCGGCGCCGGACGACGCGCCCGCCATCACCGCGTACAGTGCGCCGGCCCGGCCAGCGGGCACCGTCACGGTACCGGTGAGCCGACCCGAGCCGTTGTTGCGAGTGGGGATCGGCGTGGCGGCACATTCGGTGCGCTCCGGAGTGGACAACGCACATTCCGGTAGGGACACCAGGCGCAGCCGGACCGCCCAGTCACCGCCGTACGCGTTGGCGAAGCCGGAGTAGTCCACCTCCAGTCCGACCTGACCGCTGGCCGCCACCGCATCGGTGCGTCTCACCCGCAGCGGCAGCCGATCCTCCTGGCGCGGCAGCATCTCCACGGCGACCCGGCCGGGCGCCTTGGCGCCCCCGGACACCGAGACCGGGAGGCTGCCCGCCTTGACCGGACCGGTGCCCAGGGAGACCTCCGCCGCCCCGACGGACGGCCACGAGACCCTGGGCGTGGAGCGTAGCGCCAGCTTGTCGTCGAGCCCCGGGGCGGGTTTCGGCGCCGTCACGGACCTGCCCGGCACCGACGGTTCCCGGGCCAGCGACACCTCGGTCGCCTCGGAGCGCGACGGAGGTATCACAGCGACCATCGGGGCCACCATCACGGCTGCGGTCACCATGGCGATGTAGCGGGTACGCATGAGGGTCACGCTCCACTCGGCAGGTCGAACAGCTGGTCGATGGAGGGACGCCCAGGTGTCGCCCGCAGCGCCCTTTCAGCCTTCTGGTGCCATCAACCACACGGCTAGGTAAGGGTCGCAGCGACCTGCACACCTTCTGCACACCGTGAGACTCGGCAACTCCCCACCCGCCCGCGGCCCGTCGATGTCTTGTTGACCTTGGTCGCCGCACCCGGAAGTGTGATCGGTGTTTCGCTGTCCCGATTCGGAAGGCACCGACATTGTTCAGATCCGACCGCTCCCACCGAGCCCGTAAGCTGCTTGCCTCGTCGGCTGTCGGCCTCACGCTGGCCCTGGTCGCCGGCGCCACCCCGGCCGTCGCGCATCCGTCCGCCGGCACCGCGCCGACGATCTCGACGGCGCCGGGCATCCTCGCACCCGGGGTGACCTACCGGGAGTTCACCCGGCCGACCGCCGGAGTCGAGGTGCCGCTCCATCTCGTCGAGGTGGATCTACGCAACCCGCTGGTCACGGTCGACCTGATCACGGCGGGTGCGGTCACGGCCCGGGAACCGATCTCCGAGCAGGCCGACGAACGACGGGCGATCGCCGCGGTGAACGGCGACTTCTTCAACATCAGCAACGCCCAGCCCGGGGTCGAGGTGACCGGATCAGCGGTCGGCCCGGCGATTTCCGGCGGGAACGACCTGAAGGCGGCCGTACCGAACGGGCAGCGGTTCGGCCCCGGGCTGCCACCGGGTACCGCCACCTCCGACGTCCTCGGGGTCGGGGTGGACCGGGTCGGCCGGCTCGCGCGGGTCGGCCTGACCGGCACCTTCTCGGCCGGCCGGGAACGTTTTCCGGTCACCGGCTTCAACCAGTACGCCCTGCCGATGGGCGGGGTCGGGGTCTTCGACAGCGACTGGGGCACCGTCTCCCGTAAGCGGTCCACCTGCGGCACCGACACCAATCGCGCCGCGCCGTGCAGCATCGACACGTACGAGCTGAGCGTCCGGCACGGCCGGGTGGTCCGGACCGGCACGGAGCCGGGTGCCGGGGCGATCGCCCGGGACACCGTGGTGCTGGTCGGCCGGGAGCAGGGCGCCGAGACGCTGCGCCAGTTCGAGGTCGGCGACCGGGTACGCGTCGACTACGACCTGGTGCCGGACACCCGGATGCCGTTCCGGTTCGCGGTCGGCGGGTTCCCGATCCTCCGGGACGGCGAGCCGCTGGCTGGGCTGGACGGACGGACCGCCGCCATCCGTACCGCCGCCGGGGTCAGCGCGGACGGTCGTCGCCTCTACCTGCTGGCCGTGGACGGCGCCGGCCCCGGCCTGACCATCCTCGACCTGGCGCTGACCCTGCGTGAGCTGGGCGCCGCCAGCGCGGTCAACCTCGACGGCGGCGGGTCCACCACCCTGGTCACCCGGACCGTGACCGAGCCCGCCGTCGAGGTTCGGAACCACCCGTCCGGCGGCGCGGAACGGCCGGTGCCGAACGGCATCGGAGTCTTCTCCCGGCTGGGCTGACCGGCGGCCAGCGCCGGCTCCGGATCGGCTCCCCACCCGCCTTCCTCCGGACGCTGGGCTCCGGTCAGCGTCGCGGCACCGCGTCGGCGACCGCGCCGGGCACCGGCTGGTAGCCGGCCGCCCGGGTGCTGAACGTGCCCCGCCCCTGGCTCCGGCTGCGCAGCCGGGTGGCGTAGCCGAACAGTTCGGCCAGCGGCACGGTCGCGGTGACCACCACGGTGCCGGCCCGGGTGGTCGAGCCGGCGACCCGGCCGCGCCGGGCCGCCAGGTCGCCCAGCACCGCACCGACGGCGTCCTCCGGAACGGTCACCGTCACCTCGACCACCGGTTCCAACAGGACCACCTCGCTGGCGGCCAGCGCCGCGCGCAGCGCGAGCCGGCCGGCGGTACGGAACGCCAGCTCCGAGGAGTCCTTGACGTGGGTGGCACCGTCGGTCAGGGTGACCCGCAGCCCGATCACCGGGTGGCCGCCGAAGGGCCCGTCGGCGAGCGCGTCCCGGCAGCCGGCCTCGACCGCCCGGACGTACTCCTTCGGGACCCGGCCACCGACGACCGTCGAGGCGAACTCGAACTCCGGTACCTCGCCACCGCCAGTCGTCGGGTCGGCGTCCAGGGGTGTCACGTCGAGCACGACGTGCGCCCACTGGCCCGCGCCGCCGTCCTGCTTGACGTGCCGGTACACCAGTCCGGAGACGCCACGCAGGACGGTCTCCCGGTACGCCACCTGCGGCCGGCCGACGACCACCTCCAGACCACGGTCCTGACGGATCTTCTCCACCGCCACCTCCAGGTGAAGTTCACCCATCCCGGAGAGCACGGTCTGGCCGGTCTCCGGGTCGGTCCGGACGGCCAGCGACGGATCCTCCTCGACCAGCCGGGCGAGTGCCGAGGCCAACCGTCCGGCGTCGGCGCTCCGGCGCGCCTCGACTGCGACCGAGACCACCGGGGCGGCGGCGGTCGGCGGTTCGAGCAGCAGCGGCGCCTCGGTGGCGCAGAGGGTCGCGCCGACCCGCGCCGACTTCAGCCCGACCACCGCGACGATGTCGCCGGCCACCGCCCGGTCCACCTCGGTGTGCCGATCGGCCTGGACCCGCAGGATCCGGCTGATCCGCTCGGTACGCCCGGTTCCGGCGTCCCGCACCACGCCTCCCTTCTCGACGGTGCCCGCGTAGATTCGCAGGTAACTCAGCCGACCCGTGCCGGTCGAGTTGACCTTGAACACCAGGGCGGTGAACGGCCCCGCCGGGTCGGCGGGCCGCTCCCGTGGCTCGCCGCCGGGGGTGCTGCCGCGCACCGCCGGAACGTCCAGCGGCGACGGCAGGTAGTCGACGACCGCGTCGAGCAGCGGCTCGATCCCCCGGTTCCGGTACGCAGAGCCGCAGAGCACCACCAGGCCGTCCCCGGTACGGGTCAGGTCCCGCAGCACGCTCCGAAGCGACTCGGCGGACAGCGTCGACCGTTCGCAGTACTCCTCCAGCGCGGCCGGATGCCGCTCGGCGACCGTCTCGACGAGCGCTCGGCGGCGCCGCTCCGCCTCCCCGCACATCTCGTCCGGTACCGGCCCCTCGACGGGACGCTCGGCGCCGTCGGCCCAGACCAGCGAGCGCATGGTGACCAGGTCCACCAGGCCGGTGAAGCCCTCCTCCCGGCCGATCGGCAACTGCACCACCAGCGGGGTGGTCCGGAGCCGGTCGCGGATCGACCGGACCGCCGCGTCCAGGTCGGCGCCGGCCCGGTCCAGCTTGTTGACGAAGGCGATCCGGGGTACGCCGTGCCGGTCGGCCTGCCGCCACACCGACTCGCTCTGCGGCTCGACTCCGGCGACACCGTCGAAGACCGCGATCGCGCCGTCGAGCACCCGCAGGGCCCGCTCCACCTCGTCGGCGAAGTCGACGTGTCCCGGGGTGTCGATCAGGTTGATCCGGTGTCCGGCCCACTCGCAGCTCACCGCGGCGGCGAAGATCGTGATGCCGCGGCGACGCTCCTGGGCGTCGAAGTCGGTGACGGTCGTCCCGGCGTGCACCTCGCCGCGCTTGTAGGTGGCTCCGGTGGCGTAGAGGATCCGCTCGGTGGTGGTGGTCTTGCCGGCGTCGACGTGGGCGAGGATGCCCAGGTTACGCAGCCGGAACAGGGAGTGGGAAACGGTACGGTGCAGCTCGGTACGCACGGCCGATGGCCTCTCTGGGTGGTCTGTCGACTCTGACGGCGCGATTCCTCCGGACGCGCCCGGCCGGTACCCGGCCAGGCGGATCTCCCCGAGCCAGCCGCGCCAGCGGCAGCCGTCAGCGGCCAGCCCGTCAGCAGCAGCCGACAGCGGCAACTGACAGCGGCAACCGGCGGCCGACCTCGGCGACAGGACAGCCACGGCGACTGCGACGGCAGCCACGACAGCCACGGCCACAGCGATGGTCACGGCGGCGGCGGTGAGGGTCGGCGAACGGCTCAGGGATGCGTCACGGAACTCCGGTGCGGCCGCGCGGGCCGGCACCGGATGTCAGGAAGACGCCAGAATCACCCGGTGCAGCGACTGGGGAATGACGACAGCGGTGCGGTAGCGCACGGCCGGCTCCCCTCACTCGTCGTCGCACGCGTCCGGCCACGGACAGGCCAAGATCGCGCTGGGCTGGTCACGAGTGTACTTAACCGAGACTCCGCGCACAGCCCGGTTATCCGCCACCCGGTCACTCCAGCGGCGTCCCGGCCGTCGAGCCGGGGCGGGTCAACCACCGGTGCCCATCTCCTGCTGAGCCTTCTCCAGCGCCGCCGCGATCTCCGGCTCGCCGACCTGCTGCCCGCTGGCGATCTTGCCGAAGAGGTCCCGCATCAAACAGAACCGGCGCAGGCCAGCGCTCGGACGGGTACCGCTACTCGTCGGCCGCGTCGTGGGCGAGCAGCGCGAGCTGAATCCGGTTGTCGAGGTCGAGCTTGGCCAGCGCGCTGGAGACGTACGCCTTGACCGTGCCGACGGACAGGAACAGCCGGTCGGCGATCTCGCTGTTCGACAGCCCCTCCGCCACCGCGACGGCGACCGCCCGTTCCCGTTCGGAGAGCAGCCCGAACCGCTCCCGGGCCAGTTCGCGGCGCTGGTCGGGTCGGCAGTGCGGGACGGAGCCCGCGACGTGGTCGATCAGGGTACGGGCGACCGTCGGGGAGAGCACCGGCTCACCGGTGGCGGCCCGGCGCACCGCGTCGACGATCTGCTCCGGCGGGGTGTGCTTGACCAGGAACCCGGCCGCGCCGTTGCGGAGCGCGTCGAGGATCGTCGCGTCGGCGTCGAAGGTGGTCAGCACGATGACCTCCGGACGCTGCCCCGACCGGGCGGTGATCGCCCGGGTCGCCGCGATCCCGTCCAGCAGCGGCATCCGGACGTCCATCAGCACCACGTCCGGGCGCAGCCGGGTCACCGCGTCGGCGACGTCGGCACCGTCCGCCGCCTCGCCGACGACCTCGATGTCGGGCGCCCCGCCGAGCATCAGCCGCAGGCCGGTCCGGACCAACGCGTCGTCGTCGACCAGGAGTACCCGGATCGCGTCACCCGGAGTCATGCCGGCCAGGGTAGCCGGGTGGAGAGCCGGAACGTCCCGCCGACCACACCGTGCTCGATGGTCCCGCCGTCCAGGGCCAGCCGCTCGGCGAGCCCGGTCAGCCCGGCACCGGCACCGGGAAGGTCGGCCGCCGTACGCGGGGACGGCAGCGGATTGGTGATCGTGGCGGCGATGCCGCTGCCGGGATCGACCTCCACCCGTACCGTCACCTCGGTCCGGCCGGCGTGTTTCCGGGCGTTGGTCAGACCCTCCTGGACCGTGCGGTAAACCGTACGCTGCACCGCCGGCCGTAGCGACTCGGCCGCACCGGGCGGGCAGACCATCTCGAACACCACCCGCTGACCGGCCGCCTGCGCCTCCTGGACCAGTCGGAGGATGTCGGCCAGCCTCGGCTGCGGCGCCGACCGGTCGTCCGTACCGGAGTCCGGGTGCGGCTCGCCGCCATCCCGGTCACCCCGCTCCGGCCGCAGTACGGCGAGCACGTCGCCCAGCTCGACCAGGGCCTGTCGGGCGTTGTCCCGGATCACCTCGATCGCCCCGCCCAGCTCCGTCGCGCCCAACGGCGCCCCGGCACCGGCGTCGGACTGCGCCGTCCGGTACGCCAACGCGCCCGCGTGCACCGAGATCAGCGAGATCCGGTGCGCCAGTACGTCGTGCATCTCCCGGGCGATCCGCTCCCGCTCGGCCCGGCGGGCCCCGGCCAGTCGGCGCCGCTGTTCGGCACGCTCCCGGTCGACCTCCCGGCGCAGGTTGGTGATGAGTTGCCGACGGGCCCGGACCGCGATCCCCCAGCCGAGCGGCACCAGGTACATCAGCAGAACCATCGTCAGGTACGCCCACCGGGTGACGCCGGGCGGCGGATTCTCATATCCGAACGCCAGCGAGGGCACCAGGTGCAGCACGGTGAGCAGGGCCGCCGGCAGCCAGTTGCGGTGCACCGCGACGGTGAGCACCATCACCAGGGCCGCGCCGAGCCCGGTGGCCGCCAGCGCCACCACCAGCACCATCGCGACGCCGAGGAGGATCGGGAAACGCCGCCGCCACCACAGGGCCAGGCAGCCGACGGCACCGACCCACGGGTCGATCGTGAGCATCCAGCCGGGGATCGTGTCGACGTAGTGCAGCGGTACGCTGCGCCAGGTCCACGCCCACACGAGCATCGCCAGGCCGAAGAGCACGAGATCCACGAGCCAGTCCCGGATGGTGCGCCGGCGCCGGCCCGTACCGCCGGGTCCGGTGGGGGCGGACCCGGATGGCACGGCGGTGCCGGCCCAGCCTCGACCGGGCCACCGAAGGCGTCGGGCCAGCTCCATACACCGAGCCTACAAACGGCCGGTCCCACCGAAGGGCTGGTCAACCGGCCAACAGCCCTGGCCAGCCGACCAGAACCGATGGCCGACCGGCAGCAGCGCCGGGCCGGGTCCGTACCGCAACGTCCAAGGATGGGACCGCAGCAGACCTGATCCGGCGAGCCTTCACCGCACCGGCACCGAATGTCGCCTGGTGCGGCGACATCACCGAGATCGTCACTGACGACGGCAAGCTTTACCTGGCCACCGTGATCGACCTGTACTCCCGGCGGATCCTTGGTTACGCGATGGGCGCGCACCATGACACCAGCCTGGTTGTCGCCGCGCTGAACATGGCCGCGGTCACCCGCGGCGGCGACGTGGCTGGGGTGATCTTCCACAGTGATAGGGGTAGCGAATACTGCTCGGCCGACTTCGCCCGCGCCTGTGCCCGATGGAAGGTGCGGCAGTCGATGGGCCGGGTCGGCTCGTGCTTCGACAACGCCGTCGCCGAGGCCACCTTCTCCACCCTCAAGGTCGAGTACGTCCACCGCCGCCGGTTCCGTACCCGTAACGAGGCCCGCATCAAGATCGCCACCTGGATCACCGACTTCTACAACAACCGACGCCGGCACTCCGTCTGCGACGGACGCTCACCGATCAACTACGAACGATCAACGGTCCGGGCTCAGGAGGCCCAAGCCGCATAACGGAGTCCTCCACGATTCCAGGGGATTGACATGGCCGCGGTCACCCGCGGTGGCGACGTCGCTGGAGTGATCTTCCACAGCGACAGGGGCAGCGAATACTGCTCGGCCGACTTCGCCCGGGCGTGCGCCCGCTGGAAGGTACGCCAGTCGATGGGCCGGGTCGGCTCGTGCTTCGACAACGCCGTGGCCGAGGCCACCTTCTCCACCATCAAGGTCGAGTACGTCCACCGTCACCAGTTCCGCACCCGTACCGAGGCCCGGCTGAAGATCGCCACCTGGATCACCGACTTCTACAACCGCCGACGCCGCCACTCCGTCTGCGACGGACGCTCACCGATCGACTACGAACGATCAACCACCCGCGTCCTGGAGAGCCAGGCCGCATAACCGAGTCCTCCACGATTCCAGGGGATCGACACTGGGGTGGCGATGGCGGGGTGAGGGTGAACAGGCTCCGTTCGGGTTCCTCCGATGGTCGGGCGACGGGACCTACCCGTACTCCTCGTGGGGTTCCAATCCGCGTGCGCCGGCACGAGAGAACAGCGAGCCGCCCGCCACCGCTATGAGCATGCCTACGGTGAGGTTCGCTGCGCTCGGATGTGCCAAGACCACGTCCCACCACACCTCGCCGTGCTTTGAGAAGTAGCAGATAAGGAGATAGAGCAGTGGCGCCGCCGCGACGTAGCGCATCGGCAGGATCGTCGAGACTGCGAACGTCGTGGACGCGCAAAAAATCGCACCGCGCGTTACCGGGAGGAAGAACCACCACGATTCGAGGATGAGGCACACTGCCGCAACCCCGGACAGGATTGCGAGCATCAGACCAGCCACCAGCATTGCCCGGAACGGCCAGAGGGTTCGTGCCGCAGTCAACTCCGCCGCGTCGGACTGCGGCAGGGTGAGTAGCACGGCTGAGATGCAGGACGCTACACAGAGTGCGAAGATCGGCGCACCGAGGTTTGGAACGTACGCGTACCTCGACTGCGGCGGTATCTGCCCGGCAAGGAAACAAGACACCCCAATTCCTGCGACCATCAGTGTCGCTGCCCAACCGACTCTGTGCACCCGAATGAAGATGTACACCTATAGTCCGCCGAGCGCTTCGTCTGTCGTCGCTGAGGCGCCGTTTGTGGAGAGGAGGGCGATACCTACGACCAGGAGGAGGCCGGTTACCCACAGGAAGGAGGAAGGAAGGCGGCGGGGATTGGCCATGGTGGCCGCGGAGCCACCGAGCAGCGCAAGCGTAACGCCCGCGAACCAGAAGATTTCTCCGGCGACCCACATCGGCTGCACGGTTCCGGAGAGCTGGTCTCCGAAGCCGGTGCCCAACCACTGCATCCACGAGTCGTCGCCGACGATCGAGAAGGTTGCTGCGAATAGGTAACTGGCTACAAATGCGGCCGGCACAGCAAGAAAGGGGCGGAGGAAAGCTCCGACAAACTGACCGATCGCGACGCTGACGAACAAGGCTGCTATAGACACCGCAATGACAGCGACGGCCGGAAACGCGGCTGCCGTCAAGCCCGAGCGGACGCCAGACACGACCACGAAGAGGATCCAGCCTGCGGAGAGCGGCACCGCAGCCGAGACGAACTGAACTGCCGTGCGACGAAGCGGCGTCCGCGCGGCGGTGACCGTGTAGTCACGTCCAGAAAACCGGCTATGGCGTGCTGCGAGCAATGCAGTCAAGGCACTACCGACGGCGCCTGCCAGGATCAGCGATTCCAGTTGACGTCCGGCCAGCTCTTGAAGGTTTCGGGGCTGGTCGGCAATCCGCAGAAGGTAATCTGCGAGGTCATAACTCAAGAAGGCGACAAGAGCGACGATGACGATCGTTGCGTACCGCCGGTCGAGATAGAAGCGGGCGGCGCTCATTACCGCCTCCCTGTGAGTGCCGCGTACCCTCCATGAACGGTGGGAACTTGCTCGCCGGCCACCTCGGCCCGAGCTGCCAGCGCGTCCACAGTTCCCTGGAAGATCGACCTACCGCCCAGCATCACCACGACGTTCGAGCAGACGGACGCGACATCCTCAAGTAGATGGGTGCTAAGCAAAACAGCGTGATTGCGCCCCAGTTCTGAGACGAGTGCACGAAAACGCTCCCGCTGATCAGGATCGAGTCCGGCTGTTGGCTCGTCCAACAGAATCAAGTCAGGGTCGTTCACTAGTGCCATCGCGATGCCGAGCCGTCGCAGCATTCCGCCCGACAATGCTCGCGTCCGCGACTGTGCGCGATCGGCCAGTTCAACCTGTTCAAGCACGATTTTCGCTTTGCGCATGGCCGCCGCATTCGTTAATCCCTTCAGCCAGCCCACATACGCCACCTGGTCGATTGCGCTGAGATGACTCAGCACCAACGGCTGCTGCGCGGCGTAGCCTATACGGCTGCGTAGGTCATCCAGTTTGTGCGTGGCGCGCGCATCCTCTCCGAATAGCTGGAGGGTCCCGCCTTGTAATGGTATCGCCGTCGACAGTGCTCGCACCAGGGTTGTCTTGCCTGCGCCGTTCGGGCCGATCAGCCCTGTGACGCCGGTCGACAGTTTGAGATCGACTGAGTAGACAACGGTGCGGCGTCGAATGCGTATTTCGGCGTCTCGAAGATCCACGATAGGATCGCTCACATCTCCGACCCTTCCCTTAGGGAGCTTGGGCGCCACCCTAGCACTGGATTACATCGCTGACTAGCAATGCCAACGAACTCCGGAGTGTCGTCGTGGGTCGGCTGCGGGTGTGCGGACATGGGCGCTGGTCCGGTCTCGTCTGAGTTGATCCAAGCGCATCCTCCCCGCTGTTCCCAGTTTGATCTACGCCTCGATGTAGGGTCGACTCGGGAGGGTGGCCCGGGAAACGCGGACCGTCGAAGTGGCCGGCGCCGCGCCCCGGGCCAACCCACGAATACGAGGTGGGCTGCTCTCTAACAAGACTTCCGGGTAGTCCTGCCGCTCAGTAGCGACGGTGGTCCCCGCCGAGCAGGGCGTCAACAATTCATGGTGCGTCCCGAACTCTGATTAGCCGGCTCGGAGTTGATCTGCGACTCGATGTAGATGGTGTCATCGTCCTGGCAGGTCGTGGTCGAAACCGTCTCGCTTCTATCGTTCGTGAACGTCACCGATTCCTGATCATGCGTGACGTCAGGCTGGTTGTTGCGGTCCTCCTTGATGCGCCCCCATAGCGTTGCAGGAGAAACGGTGGTGGTGCAGTGAAGTGATCTCAACGACTTTGCGGTAGGTACTTGTACTCGAAATGGGTCAGGTGCAAGGCTGCGGCGATGATGTCTCCGATTCGGCGGGGGCTGGCGGTCGTATGTCGTAGCGTCTTCCATC
>NZ_JBEEAC010000031.1:0-69512 GCF_040120695.1 Plantactinospora sp. B6F1
CACCGCAAAGCCCGCCACGCCCGACGACTCCTCGACCAGCTCCACCAACTCGGCTACCAGACCACCATCCAACCCATCG
Organism: Plantactinospora sp. B6F1; assembly: GCF_040120695.1. NCBI lineage: Bacteria > Bacillati > Actinomycetota > Actinomycetes > Micromonosporales > Micromonosporaceae > Plantactinospora > Plantactinospora sp. B6F1. The sequence goes on from NZ_JBEEAC010000031.1 coordinate 80, forward strand.
AAGCCACCTGATCTCAACCCTCGGCAGGACGCCCGATTTTCGTGTCAGAACGAGACCGGCAGGGTGTCCAGGCCGCGTAGGGTGAAGGTCTCCCGCCAGCGCGGCGTCTCGTCGACCAGCTTCATGTCCGGGAACCGGCGGGCTATCTCGGCGAAGACCGCCTGGGCCTGCAGGCGGGCCAGCGGCGCGCCGAGGCAGAAGTGGATGCCGGCGCTGAAGGTGAGGTGCTGGTTGTCCGTGCGGGTGATGTCCATCCGGTCGGGGTCGGCGAACCGCTCGGGGTCGCGGTTCCCGGCGCCGATGAGCAGGACCAGGTTCCGGCCGGGCTCCAGGTCCATGCCGCGTAGCGAGATGGGTTCGTGGACGACGCGGCTGGTCATCTGGACCGGGGCCTCGTAGCGGAGCATCTCCTCCACGGCGGAGGGGGCCAGCTCCGGCCTGGCGGCGAGCAGGTCGAACTGGTCCCGGTTGCGCAGCAGCGCGAGCAGTCCGTTGCCGATCAGGCTGCTGGTGGTTTCGTGCCCGGCGACCAGCAGCAGGGCGGACATCGACAGGACCTCGTCCTCGGTGAGCCGGTCGTCCTGGTACCGGGCTTCCACCATGGCGCGGAGCAGGGTGTCGTCACTGGTCGCCCGGCTGTTCAGGTGGTGCCGGAAGTAGGAGCGGAGTTCCCGCCGCGCCCTCCGCCCGGCCTCGTTGGCCTCCGCCGAGACGACGGGGTCGAGCAGGTAGAACAGAGTGGTCGACCATTCCTTGAAGCGGCCGTGGTCATCGGCGGGTACGCCGAGTAGCTCGCAGATGATGGTGAGTGGCAGGGTGACGGCCAGATCCCGGATGACGTCCATGCCGCCGTTCGCGGCGGCCCTGGTCAGCAGTTCGTCGACCAGCGACTCGACGCGTGGCCGTACCGCCTCGATCCGTTTGGCGGAGAAGGCGCTGTTGACCAGCCGGCGCAAGCGGGTGTGGTCCGGGGGGTCGAGGAACAGGATGTCCTGTGCGCCCTCCAGGAAGACGTCGGTGACCGGCGGGGTGTCTCCGCTGATCCGGCGCGGGTCGCGGCCCAGCCGGTTGTCACGCAGCAGGGCGGAGATGTCCTGGTATCCGCTGAGGAACCAGAAGCCCGGTGGGTCGAGGAACACGACCGGGTCGTGGGTCCGCAGCGCGTGGTACAAGGGATACGGATCGGCCCGGACGGCCGGGTCGAAGAGCGCCATGATCGATGGACTGTCCACTGTTCCCCCATGGTGTATGGCGATCGGTTGTCTCCGGGCGAGGTCAGTGACCCTGGCCGGGACCCAGACCGATCAGGTTCTTCTCGAACTGCCGGGGCCCGGGTACGTAGGAATTGATCAGGTCGAACGAGTCGATGCACGACAGGCTCTCGGCCACCGGATACACGATGTCCTCGACCGCGCGCAGCTCGGCCGAGGCGGTGGCCAGGTGTCGCTCGATCTGGTCGCGGGAGACCACCGGCAGGTCGGGTGCCCCGGCCGATCCGCCGGGGACGGGTGCCGAGTCGCCGGGCGCCAGCGCCGACGCGAGGCGCTGCCAGTACCGGTGCCGCACGGCGGCGGCGAAGGCGCGGGTGGCCGGCAGGCAACTGCTGACCCTGGTGCCGTCGGGCATGGTGTGGAAGCGCTTGGCCGGCCGGGCGTCCGGTGGGCCGCTCGTGGCGTTGACGTACATGTTGCCGGTCTCGATGAACAGCCGCAGAAACTCCACTCCCGCCGCCGCGACGAGGTCTGCGGTGTACTCCGCCGGGTCGTCGTTGCGCGACACCACGAGGGTGGTCAACGGCTCGTCGTCGGAGATGACGTCGCGCTCCCCGGGCAGCACGCCGTCCTCGTGGATGATGGCGCCGCCGGCCAGCCGCACGAGGTAGCCGAGGCCGGTCGCGGCCAGCAGCGCGTCCACGGCGGCGGCGAACCGGGACGGCGGCGCTCCGGCCGGGTCGCGGATCACGTCTGCCGGCACCACATAGCTCTCCCCGGCCGGCAGGCACCGGTCCGCGTCCGCGACCAGTGCCCGGTGCGGGCCCACGGCCAGGGCGGGGACGCCCGTCCAGCCGTCGCGGAGCAGTTCGACTGTCGCGGACGTGACCGGCTGGCAGAGCAGGTGTTCGAGGATGGTGACCCCGAGACGCCGGCCGGAGTCCTCGATCGGTCGGCCCCCGGTCGCCTTGTCGATCTCGTCGCGCTGCTCGTGCCGGTGGTACCGGTCCCGGACGCGGTCCCATCGGAACGGTTCGGCGTGCAGGTACCAGCGATGGATGTGCAGACCGTCGGCGGCCAGCAGCCACGCGTCCTGAAGAGTCACCACGTCCGTCGTCTCCACTTTCCGCGGCACGGGTCAGCGAGGGTGGCGGAGGATCCTGCTGAAGGCGCGCTGCCGTCGTACGAGCCGCGCGTCGCGGGGTCACTCCTGCAGAGCGATAGCCGTCTCAATCGCGGTGCGCTGATCCTACCAAATGCTGCGTGGCGGTACCAGGCGCTCCATTGCGGGAATGGTCGCGATGCCGTAACGCCGAAGGTTTCCTACGATTTGGAACTCGGAATCGAGGGCGCCGGGGGAGACGTGACCGCTCTTGTTGATGATGATGCCGGTTGACTAGCCGGCGTTGGCGTGGTTGGCTGTCTGGCAGACATCGACAGGAGCCGACCTGATGCCGGCGACGGATGATTGACGGGGGACATTGATGAATGCGACCAACGCTTGATCGTGATTTGACCGCAACCCGACCGTAGGGCCTGGCTGAACGCGGGTCTGCGTGTCATGACGCCGGTGTAGCGGTGATCTCCTGGGCAGACGGCCACGGCGTGCTCTGCCCTCACATGCACATTTCGCATGCACCTTGATTGGTTGTTCTCCTCGTGGTGGGAGCAGAGTGCGTGATGGAGTCATTGGTGGTTCCCGGCATGCTGCATGCGGCGGCCAAGGCCGTGCCGGAAACGATTGCATTGATTCTCGACGGCGATCGTGAGTTGACCTACGGACGCTGGCGGGAAAGGGCCGACCGGTTTGCGGTCGCGCTTCAGACCCGGGGTGTCAAACAGGCGGACCGGGTCGGCCTGGTCTACTCCGGTGGTGACTGGCTGGACTACGCCGTTGCCTATTTCGGAGTCCTGACCTGTGGCGCCACCGCCGTGCTGCTGTCGGGGCAGCCGCCCGCCGACAAGCTGGCGCGGCTGGCGGTCACCTACCGCCTGGCACTCGTGGTCGTGGGGTCGGGGGACGTCGGCTCCAGTGAGGCCTGCGCGGTGCTCCGACACGCCGACCTGGAGGGTGGCGTGGAGCCGGGTGCGAAGCCACGACCGGTCACCATCGGCCCCGACGACGTTGCGGAAATCATCTTCACGTCCGGCACCCAGGGGCTCTCCAAGGGTGTCGAGGCGACCCACCGCAGCATGCTGTACCGGAGCAAGCGACCCGACCCCCGGGTCCTGATGCACCCACTGCCGCTCGGCAGCGCCGCCGCCCAGATGCTCATGGTGGACGCCGTACGCGGCCACCAGACACTCGTGGTGATGTCCGAGTTCCACCCGGGACGGTTCTGCCGACTGGTCATCGCACACGAGCCATGCTGGATCGGCATGGCCCCGGCGGTCGGCGCGATGCTGGTTCGGGCCGGTGCGCACCGCAGGTTCCGGCTCAGCTCCGTGACCGGCGTGACGTTCGTCAGCGCTCCGCTGCAACCGGCCACCCTCGGCCAGCTCAGCCTGCTGTTCCCGGCCGCGACCATCCGCAACTACTACAGCTCGACCGAGGCGGCACCGGCGGGTGTGGGCACCGTGTTCGACCCGGCGCGGCCGCTCTCCGTCGGCAGACCGGACGACGGCTGTGAGGTGCGCGTGGTCGACGACGACGGCGACGAGGTAGCCGCCGGCGTGCGCGGCGAGGTCCTGTTGCGCGCGGAGGGCGCCGGCACCCGGCGGTACGCCGACGACCAGGCCGCCACCGACCAGACCTTCCGGGACGGCTGGGTGCGCACCGGTGACATCGGATACCTCGACGATGACGGATACCTGTTCCTGGTGGACAGGAGGGCCGACACGATCAACGCGGGAGGTATGAAGATCTCCACCCTGGAGGTGGAGCACGCGCTCGGTCAGCACCCGTCGGTGCTGGAGGTGGCGGTCTTCGGCCGGCGCCACCCCGTCCTCGGTGAGGTGGTCGAGGCGGCGGTGATCGTGGACCCGGAGTCCCCGGGGACCGATTCCGCGGCTCTCATTCGGTTCTGCGCCGAGCGGTTGGCCCGGCACCAGGTGCCGGCGCGAGTTCACCTGGTGGACGACTTTCCCCGCAACGCGTTGGGCAAGCCCCTCAAGCGGGTCCTGGCGGAACGGGCGGCCGACGCCGGTGGGCGGGAACGGGCGGGAGAGGAGAAGAATGATGGCCGGACCCGGTCTGGGCGAGAACTCTCCGCCCTCGGTTGACCCGCCCGGGCCGGGCCTGGGCGGCGCGGGGGCCACGGGTGCCGGACCGAACGGGCCGTCGATCAGGCTGACCGCCAAAGCGGTGGTGGTACGCGACGGAGCACTTCTCCTGGTCGAGTACCGCTGCCCCGGCGACACCGGACACTTCAGTCTGCCCGGCGGCCGTACCCGACCGGGCGAGAGCCTCGCTGAGGCGCTCGCCCGCAAGGTGCGCGAGGAGACCTGCCTGGAGGTACGGGTAGGACCGCTGTTCCTGGTCGTCGAGTACGTGCCCGACCGGCACGGGCAGGTTCACGGGCCCCTGCACCGGGTCCAGCTCCTGTTCCGGTGCACAGCGTTGGACACCGGGCAGGAACCCCGGATGCCCGACACGCACGAGCCGGGCCAGTACGCGGTGCACTGGATGCCGCTGACCGAACTGCCCCGGATCCGGTTGCAGCCAGCGGTGGCGGAACCGTTGTGCGAGGCGTTGGCCGGTCCCGGCGGGCGAGACCTGCTGGCGTGGTGATCACTGCGGCGCGGTGACCCACGGGTGGTACTTCGGTGGAACCGACAACAGGATGGGAGAACGGGGACGATGAACGGGGCGCAGGCCATCAGCGTGAGCGTGAAGGCCGTTGTCATCGAGGACGACCGCATTCTGCTGGTCGAGTACCAGTATCCGGGCGACACCCACTACAACCTGCCCGGCGGCCGGGCCCGCTACGGCGAGCCGCTGCGTGAGGCGCTCGTCCGCAAGGTGCGGGAGGAGACCGGCGCCGAGGTCGAGGTGGACCGACTGCTCTTCGTGGTCGAGTACGTGCCGGAGCGCTGGGACTACGAGTTCGGCGACTACCAGAAGGTGCAGTTCAACTTCCTCTGCCGGATGGCGCCGGGAAGCCCGCGTCCCGCCATGCCGGAGGAACTCGACGACAAGTACCAGACCGCGGTGAGCTGGGTGCCGCTCGACGAGATGGAGCAGCTCGTCCTGCTGCCCAAGGTCACCCCCGCGATCAAGGCGGCGCTGGCCGAGGACGGCCGCGCGGACCCGTTGGTCGACCGATGGTAGCCGGCACCGATCCGGTCGAGGTTTGGGACGCCGAGTTCGAGAGCCTGTTGCGGGCGAACCTGCGGCTGTTGCCGGCCGACGAACGACTGACCGCCGACGCACCGCTGGCCGACCTCGGCCTCGACTCGGTGTCCACCCTGGAGATCCTTGCGGCCATCGAGGAGCGGTACGGCGTGGAGCTGGGCGAGGAAACGCTGAGCGACGAGGTTTTCGCCACCGCGGGGGCACTGTGGACCGCGCTGCGGACAGCGACGCCCGGGAGCAGCCGATGAACCGGGTCGACCCGCTCTGGAAGGTGGTGCAGGAAGGGCTGGCCACCTACCACCCCGACCGTATCGAGGACCACCCGTACGTGCGGTTCTACATGTTGAACGAGGGCCGTTTCCCGGACTTCCTCGGTCTGGCCGAGCAGGCGCACCCCGAGGTGTACGACGAGCTGATGCGGCGTTACCGGCAGCGCTGCTCCGGAGCACTGGATGAGGAAGCGCCTGGCCGGATCTCGCCCACCTCCCGTACCGCGCAGCACTTCTACTACCTGGTTCGGCTGGTCGCCAAACTGGGATCACCGGAGCCACACCGGATCTGCGAGATCGGGGGTGGCTACGGAAACATGATGCGGATGCTCGTGCAGCTCGGGCTGTGTCGCAGCTACCACGTGGTGGACATCGCGGGCGTTGTCGACCTGCAGCGCCGCTACGCCGCGCGGGTGCTCGACGCCGGGCAGCTCGCCCGGACCCGGGTCCTCAACGTGGAGGACGAGAAGGATGTCGTCGAGCTGAGCGCCACCCGGTACGACGTCGCGCTCTCCTTCTTCGCGGTCAGCGAGGTGCCGTACGAGATGCGCCAGTGGTATCTGGAGCGGGTGCTGTTCCCGGCCTCCGCGGTCTACCTCGTGGGTCAGCAGCGATGGCGCGCCCAGCCGGTCGGCGAGCATCTGATCGGGGCGTTGGCCGAGCGGTTCTCGCTGGACAAGTACGACTTCTTCGCGCCGTCCGACCAGGAGAGCCCCACCTTCGAACTGTTCGCCGACCGGCGAGCCGACGGCGCGGACAGCGTCCCGGGGCGGCCGTGATGGCGGTCCCGGTGTGCCGGGCGGCCATCCCGGGGTGCAGCGGCGGAGGCCGGCCGTGAGGTCCTACGGGTACGCCTCGACCTGGCGCCGGCTGATCCCGGGGCACCTGCTGGTCGACGCGGACTGGCTGGAGCCGGTCGAGGACCTGATCGCTCGGCCGGACATCCGGTCTCGGCTCCGGCAGCACGACCTCGACCGGAGCTACCCCCGGGACGTGGTGGAGAAGCTGTGGAGTCTGGGCGCGGGCACGGCGTTCGACCCGGACACGGCGACCGCCGCGCAGATCGGGGCGTTGAACGAACTGCTGGCCCGGCACAGCGGCAGCCTGGCCATCACGATCGGGGTCAACGGACTGGCGCTGCTTCCGGTCTACCTCCGAGCCACTCCCGCCCAGCGGGACCTGGTCCGGGTCCGGCAGGCCGACGGCGTCCTGGCCGGTCTGCTGCTGACCGAGTGGTCACACGGCTCGAACCTGTCCCGCAACACCGCGACGGCCACGGCCATCGGTCCGGCCACCGGGGGCGACCCGTCCGTCGGGGCTGCCCACCGCTACCGGGTGGCCGGGGAGAAGCATCTGATCAACGGCGGGACCGAGCACGACCTGCTGGTCACACTACTGAGACTGGGGCAGGAGGACGGCCCGTCCACCGCGGAGGAGCTCTTTGCACTGTTCCTGATCGACCGCGACGACACGGTACGTCCGCTGCCCGGTTGGGCCACCCTGCCCGTACCCGCTGCGGACATCTCGGGAGTACGGTTCGAAGGCACGTTGGTGCCGGCCGAGCGGATGATCGGCGCGCCCGGTGAGGGGCTGGAGATCATCGCGCAGACCCTGGCGCTGTCCCGGGGCGGTATCGGCGCGCTGGCCTCCGGCGCGGTCGGCGGCGCGCTCGCGGAGGCGCTTGGGTACGCATCGACCCGTGACGTCTACGGCGGCCCGATCATCGGGCTCGGCGCCATCGCCGAGCACCTGGTGCGGATGCGGGCACTCGACCTCCTGGTGTCCGCCACGTCGGTCAAGGCGACCGTCCTGTCCAACGCGATGGGAACGGCGGCGACGCACTTCACCGCCGTGGCCAAGTATGCCTGCTGCGCGTTGGCCGAGGCGGCTGTCGGCGAGGGCAGGGCGGTGCTCGGTGCCCGTGCGCTGCTGGAAGAGACGCACTACACCGGCTTCGTCCGGGACGTGCTGCTGTACGGCGTGTTCGACGGCACCAGTCACGTCATCCTCGACCAGCTGCGCTGGCGCCTGCGACGCTTCGCGGCCGCCGCGGAGGCCCCCGCGGAACCGGTGGCGCGACTTGCCGACGCCTACGCGGCGGCGCCCCGGGCGCTCGTGGACCTCGCCCGGCGGCGATCCAGGCCTTACCTACCACCGATCGCGGCCAGGTGCGCGGGCCTGGCCACGGCCAGTGGGTCGGCACGGGTGCGGGATCTGCACCGGTTGGTCTCCGAGCTGTGCGCGGTCTGCGCCAGGGTCCCCGCCGACGCCGACGACCAGGCGTGGTGGTTTGCCGCCGCGGCCATCCTGGCCGAGGCCGAGGCGCTGTTGGCGGCCTGCGAGCTGGTCGACCCGGACTGCCGGCGCGCGCTGGGCCTGACCGGAGTCCACCCGGAGGACCTGGAGGGAGCCCTGGACTACGCGCTCGGCTGGCGCTGCCCGGAACTGCTTGGCCGACTGGAGTCCCTCGCCGACGACCTCGGCGCACCGGTCACGTCACCGCCCGGTGGGACCGGGGCCGACGATGCTGCCGCCGACCCGGTCACGAGCGGTCGGGCCGCCGCCGGGTGGACCGCCGCCCGGCGGCGGGGGCGTCGGGCGCTGACCGGGGTGGGCCCCGGGTCGCACGCGGAGCGGTCCTCGACGGAGGGGCTTCCGTCATGACCGGAACGCCCGAGGGGCTGCTGTCGTGGTTGGACGACCCCGCCGAGGAGCGCGGGATCCGGTTCGCCGGTCCGGGCGACGAGTGGGAGTTCTGGTCGTACCGCCGGTTGGCCGAGTTGACCCGACGTGTCTCCACCGGACTGGCGGCGCGGCTTGAGCCGGGCGCGGTGGTGGGCATCGTGCAGGGATCCGGCCCGTCGTTCGTGGCGACCCTGTTCGGCGCGATGACGGCCGGATGCGTACCCTCACCGCTCGCCCCGCCGCTGGCGTTCCAGGACGCCGACGCGTACGCCGCGCATGCCGTCGGGCTGCTCCGGTCGTCCCGGGCAGCGGCGGTCGTCGCGGACGAGGATCTGGTGGCCGACCTGGCGCCGCTGGCTGCGGTGGCCGGCGTGCGCTGGGTGACCACGGCCGGTGAACTGACGCTCGGATGCCCGCCGGACGGGCCGGCGCCGGAGGCGCGGCGCCCAGCGGAACTGGCACTGGTGCAGTTCACCTCGGGCAGCAGCGGCGCGGCCAGGGGGGTACGGGTGCCTCGCCGGGCGGTCGAGGCCAACGTGGCGGCCATCCGGCGGTGGCTGGAGATGACGCAGGTCGACGTGACGGCGTCCTGGCTGCCGGTCCACCACGACATGGGTCTGATCGGCTGCCTACTGGCACCGGTGGTCAACCGGAGCGACCTCTGGCTGATGCGCCCCGAGCAGTTCGTTCGCAACCCGACGCGCTACCTGCGCTGCTTCGACACGTCCGGGGCCACCCGGGGAGGCGGGGCGGCGCTCACCGCGATGCCCAACTTCGGCCTGGCGCACATCGTCCGTCGGGTGCGCGCCGAGGCGCTGCGCGGCGTGGACCTCTCCGGGTGGCGCGCGGTCATCCTCGGCGCCGAGCGGATCGACGCCGCCATGCTGGAGGCGTTCGACGCGCTGCTGCGCCCGCACGGCTTCTCGCGCCGCGCCCTGCTTCCCGCGTACGGGCTGGCGGAGTCGACGCTGGCCGTGACCGGCCTGCCGCTGGCCGAGGAGTGGCGGGCCACGGTCGTGGACCCGGGCGGACTGGAAGCCGGGCGGCGGATGCCGACGCCCGTCTCGCCGGGCGCCGGTCGGCGGCTGGTCGGCTGCGGCAGGCCTCTGGCCGGTACCACCGTGGAGATCCGGGACGACGAGGGCAGGCTCCTGCCGCCAGGCACTCTCGGCGAGATCGTCGTACGCGGCCCCTCGGTCGCGGCCGGTTACCTGGAGGGAACCGCCGAGGGGTCGGCCAGCGCGTTCCTCCCGGACGGCGGCCTGCGCTGCGGCGACGCCGGTTTCCTCGGCGAGGACGGGCAGCTGTACGTGCTGGGCCGGCTCGGCGACAGCATCAAGGTACGTGGCCGGGCGGTGTTCGCCGAGGACATCGAGTCCGTGCTCGCCGAGGGAGGCATTCCGCCGTCCCGGGCGGTGGCGCTGCTCGGGGCGCGAGCCGGCGTACCCACCCTGGTCGTGGTGTTCGAGTCCGCCCGGCCCGAGTGGCTGGCATACGCCGCCACCTGCGCCCGGGCCCGGGCGGAGGGGGTGGAGATGGTCCTGCTCGACGCCCCTCGCGGCACTGTCGTACGGACGTCGAGCGGCAAGCCGAGGCGGCGTCTGCTCTGGTCGCGTTACCTGCGCGGCCAGTTGCCGGGCGTGGTCAGGTCCCCCGGCGACCAGGCGGTGTCCAACTCGGCTGTAGCGACGACCGGAGGTGTCGGTTGACCAGGAACGGTTTCGGCGACGGAGCGGCCGCCGTGTGGAACGAGGAGCGGCTACGGTCATCGGTGCGGGCGCTGGTCCTCGAACTCGCGCCGCACCCGGCGGTGTCACCATCCGCGGAGGCGCGGCTGGTGGAGGACCTGGGTTTTCACTCGCTGGCCCTGCTGGAGCTGGCGCTCACCCTCGAGGACGAGTTCGACCTCCCGAAGATCAACCAGGCGGTCGCCCGGGGCATCCGCACGATCGGCGCGGTCGAGGACCACGTGGTTGGGGTTCTGACCGCGGCCGGGCCGGTTGACGCGGTCGATCCCGGAGGTGGGCGGACGGGGCTCGGACCGGTGGCGGATTCCGCCCGAAACGCGGGCGACGCCGTGCCGGACCCGACGCGGGAGCGGGCCGATGAGTAAGCCAGCGAGGGAGACCCCGGCAGGGCGTCCGGGCAGCATGCTCGTCACCGGAGCCAGCGGTATCGTCGGCAGTGAGCTGATGGCCCAGGCCCGCGCCCAGGGCTGGGATGTCGTCGGCGTGGGCCGGCGGGGCGACCCTGCCAACGGCGTGCTGACCTGGCGGATGGGCGCCGAGCCGCCGCCGGCCGAGATCGACCGGCCGTGGGACGTGGTCATTCACTCCGCGGCGGACACCCGGTGGAATCTGCCGCTCGCCGAGGCCCGGTCGGCGAACCTGGCCCCCACCGAGGCGCTCACCACGGTCGTGGGGCGGCAGACCTTCGTGGTGCACCTCTCGACGTTCTTTGCCGCCGGTCGCACCGGCACCGCGCGTTCGCCGGCACCGGAGGACTACCGCAACAGCTACGAGTGGTCCAAGGCAGCCGCCGAGCGGTTCGTCCGCGACACGTTTCCACGGTCCGTCATCGTCCGCCCACCCATGATCATCGGGCGGTCGACCGACGGGGTGATCACCCGCTTCAACGGCATCTACACGGTGCTCGGTGCTGCCACCTCGGGCCTGCTGGCGGTGGTGGTCGGCGATCCCGACGCGCGGGTCGAACTGGTACCGGTCGACGCCACGGCCGCCCTGGTGCTCGCCCTGGCCCGGGACCGGGACGACTCGGTGCCCGTGCACGTGCTGGGTGCGGGCGAGGAGTGCCTCACCCTGCGGGAGATCATGGAGATCGGATTCAGCGCGCTGAACGCCGTCCGTCGGGCCGAGGGCGTCGAACCGGTCGAGTCGCCCCCGTTCGTCGGGGTCGACGCCTGGGAACGCTTCTACCTCCCGTTCTCCCAACCGCATCTGAACGAGCGTCAACGGTTGACGATCGATATCCTCGACGCGTTTCGGCCGTACTTCGCGGAATCCATCACTCAGAACATCACCGACAAGGTCACCGATGTCGGGCCTGCGGTCGACACGGCGGTGCGCTGGTGGGCGCGCCGCCGTTCTCGTATCGCGCTTCGATCACCGTGGCGGTGGTCGCTCGGGTCAACTGGAAACGGACCGTTGTGAAAGGGCGCCTAGCGATGAAGACGAGGAACGCACGAGGGCTACTCGGCCCGCGGGCGCTGTGGATCGGCGTGTATGACGGGTTCTCCGCGAAGCTGGTGGCGAGATCGTGGCTAGCGGGCACCCTGCCGGCGGAGAGTGCGCTCTGGGTATCGAGCTTCTGCGTGTCGGCGAGCCTGCGGGCATGCCCGGACGCGTCGATCGTGAGCTCGACCGAGATGATCGCGGTGGGACGGTACGTGGAGACGGCGGCCGGTGGGATGCCGGTCGTCCTCGACTGCGACTGCGGTTACGGGGACGCCGACGTCTTCCGGCACGTCATCGAAGAGATCTGCCGGACCAGCCGGATCGCGGCCGTTTGTTTCGAGGACAAGGTGTTCCCCAAGCGGAACTCCTTCTACGGACGGGACGAGCAGCACCTGGAGCGGCTGGACGTGTGCGTCGAGAAGATCCGGGCGGCGGCGGAAAGCCGGACCCGGCATCGCGACAACCTGGCCATCGTGGCTCGTACCGAGGCGCTGGTCGCCGGTCAGGGCGTGGACGCGGCGTTGGAACGGCTGGACGCGTTCGCCTCGGCAGGTGCCGACGCCCTGATGGTTCAGGCGACGGGCCCGATCGACGAACTCGACGAGGTGTGCCGGCGCTGGTGTGCGGTGTCCGACGTGCCGCTGGTGGCCGCGCCCACCATGTACCCCAACCATTCGCCGGAACATTTCTGGAGCAACGGCTTTGCCGTCTACATCTACGCCAACCAACTGCTGAGAGCCGCCGGGTACGCCGCCGACGCGACGCTGCACTCGCTCGCGGACGCCCTCAGCCCGCCGGCAGCCCAGGCCGACGGGATGTGGTCGGTGACCGACCTCAACGACCTCGTGGGCGCCTCGCCGGAACAGCGGCGGGAGACGCTGCACAAACGTCGCCTGGAGGCGGTCGTCGGCGCCGGTATGGCGGCCGGCACGCCCCCTCCCGAATGAACCCTGCTCGCTTCCCCGGCCCGGACGGAAGCAGCGGCGAAGGGCACCCTCCGGTGAAGTTGTTCGATGACCGGTCAGACCCGCTTCGAGCATGAGTTGTTTCGCATAGCCCAGGTCCGCGCACGAATACGATGACGGCGTTCGGCGACGTTCACGGCACGGCCGGATGCCGCGAGGAAATGGAGACCTGTTGAAGCGACACATGTTCGTCGTCCTCGAAGGGGGCGACGGCTCCGGGAAGACCAGCGTCCGGAAGCACCTCTTCCGACGGCTGGTGGACGCCGGTGACGAGGTGCTGACCGTCATACAGACGTCCTGGCTCGTGCCGGAGCACACCGAGGTCATCACCAACGCGCGGTTCCACCAGACGGAATATCCGCCGGAGGTGATCACGAGGGCTTATGTCGGCGACAAGGAGGCGACGACACGGTACTTCGTCGAGCCGCACCTGCCGTTCCGACATGTCGTCGGCGACCGCTACGTCGCCAGTGACATGGTCTACCACCGGCTGCTCTGGGACATACCGCCGGAACGCACGTACGAGGCGTACGCGGCGAGTTCGATCCGCTTTCCCGACCTGACGGTATTCGTCGACACCGACCCCGACACCGCGTACGCCAGGTTGCAGAACCGGGCCGGTGACCGGCGGAACCGATGGGACACGCTGGAGGCGCAGAAGACCCTGTACGAGGCCTTCCAGGAAGCGCTTTTCAGCGGGCGTTACCCCCGACTCGGCTCGGTGGTGCGGGTGGACAACCGGGGCTCCTTCGAACAGACCGCCGCCGCGGTCGACCGACACGTGCTGCCGCTGGTGAAGGCGGTCGGCGCGGAATCGACGTCCAGAGAAGGACGGTGATGCGATGCGCTGATGTCACGACAGGCGTGACCGACCGGAGAAGTCCCTCGCACGACGTCCGACAACTAGAGCGTAAGGAACTGGTCATGGTGTTGTTACCAACGATCATGTGCTACTCGGTGGAAGGGTTCCTGCGACCGGCCGAGGCAGCCGAAATCTGCGACGAGATGGATATGCACAAGGCGGGCCTGCCCCAGGAGCGGGTGCTCGCGGGCGGCGGGAACTCGATTCACACCGTCAAGAACCTGACCGTCGAGCAGGCCGTGCAGGTGTACGAGCCGAAGGGACGGGTCGAGGTGCTGGAACTGCCGCCGCGGGTGCTCGACATTCTGGGCGAGGCGGTGTCCCGCAACATGCCCAACATCTGTCGTGCCTACCCCGAGGTGCGGACCGTCGGTCCATGGTTCTACGTGGAGTACGAGCCGGGGCAGTTCATCACGCCGCACGCCGACCAGTACAAGAACAAGAATGCCCCGGAACACCCGAAGATCGGCGGGCTGAGTGTTCAGCTCAACGACGGTTTCACCGGCGGCGAGTTCTACGTGGAGACCTGTGGGTCGCCCGATATCTGGACCGAGGCGGACGGCGAGACCCGGCTCATCCGCCGGGCCAACGACTCATCCGAGGAGTTCCGCTCCATTCCGCGTACCCGCTGGACGTCGACGCCCGCCGTGGGCACGGCCTTCATGTACGGATCGCAGTTGGTGCACGGGACGGAACCGGTCACTTCCGGGCGGATCCGGAAGGTCATCAGCTGGCTGGTGGGCTGAACGGCGATCCGGTCGGTCCGCGGACCGGCGGCGCGGAGAGAAGGGAGCGAGGGGTGAGTCTCACCCTTGAGGACGGTTGGACCACGCTCATCGACGGCCTGCAGGTCCATAGGTACTACCTGCAGGTGCAACCGGCCCGGGACCGGCAACTCGAACGGTGCCACGAACTGGCCCGGCGGCGGCCCGGCGGGGCCACCCTGCCACCGCTGCCCGAGTTGGTCTCCCGGTTCGGCGCGGGGCCGCTGGAACACCTGCTGCACCCGGCTCGCCCGGGTGGACCGGAGGTGCCGTCCCACGGCACCCCGCCGACGTCGTCGGCCGCGGCAGGTGGCCTGGCCGTGGTGGTCGACGAAGCCGCGTGCCTTTCGGCGGCCGGAGTGCCGCTCGTGCCGGTGGACGCGGTGGCCGCCGGCACGAGCGCGTGGCCGGACGGCACCGAGAAGGTGATCCGGGCGGCGTTCGAGCAGGCCGGCCTGAGTTACCTCCTGACGCTCTGCGCCGAGGTGGTGCTGCTGACCCCGCACGGGTCCGCGTCGGACGCACCGGGGGCGTCGGGCTCCCCTGACACTCCCGGTGCGGCGCCATGGTCGACGGTTCTGGTGTCCATCGGAACGTCGCCGCTGCGTCAGGCCGCCCTGCTGGCCGACGCCGCCGCACGGCAGATGCTGACCTGTTTCGCCCGCGCCGCCGACGCCGGTCGGGGCGGTGGCCGGCTTCGTTCGCCCGTGCGCGGCGCCGAGCGGCCGGTGACCGAGGTGGCGGCGGACATCATCGGTGTGGCGGCCGAGTGGCGACTGCTCCGGGCGGTCGTCCAGGGCGGCGGCCCGAGGCATGGCGGCGGCGCGGGTACAGGCGTGCCGGATTGGGTCGGCCGACGGCTGACGGCGCTCGACGCCCTGCTGCCCGAGTGTGCCGCCGTACTGGAGCCGCTCCAGGAAGGGCTGGCGGAGCCGAACACGTACGACCTCGTCGCCGGCCTGCTGCCGGGGGAGCACCGGTTCGTCCGCTACCGGGAGGGCGGCGGACTTGGACAGCACTGACATCCGTCCGGTCACCGGCGCCGCCGTTCCGGTAGGCAGCCGGACGGCAGCCGATGGTGGCGAGGCCTTCGTCCACTACCTGGACCTGACTAGCACCCTGCGGTTCTTCCAGCGATACAAGGAGCGTTCGTACTCCGCGCTCGACCTCGACGCCGCGGCCCGGGTGCTGGATGCGGGCTGCGGCGTCGGCACCGACGCGTTTGCCCTGGCCGAGCGGATCGGGCCGGACGGTGTGGTGCACGGTGTCGACGTCGATCGGCATCTCGTGGACGAGGCGGTGGCCCGTGCCGCCGCCGAGGGCTGGTCCGAACGGGCGCGGTTCCACCTCGGCGACGTGACCGACCTGCCGTTTCCCGACGGGTCGTTCACCGCGTGCCGGGCCGACCGGGTGCTCGTCCACGTGGCGGAGGCCGGAACGGCTGTGCGGGAACTCGCCCGGGTCTGCCGGCCGGGCGGCGTGGTGTTCGTCAGCGACCCGGACTACGCGACCGTGGTGATCGACGCAGCGCGCCCGGAACTCACCGACACCATCGTCCGGGCGTACGCCGCCGGTCTCGCCAGCCCCTATGTGGCACACCGGCTGCCGTTGCTGTTCCGCCAGGCCGGTCTGCGGGATGTGACGGTCTCGGCCGACACCTTCGTGGTCTCCGACCTCGCCGTCGCCCAGCAGGTCCTGGAACTGGATCTGATGGCCGAGCGTGCCGTTCGCTCGGGCGCCGTCGACCGGCGGGCCGCCGACGGATGGCTGGAGGACCTCGGGGAACGCGCCAGCCGCCACGAGTTCTTCGCCGCGGTCACCGGGTTCGGCGTACGCGGCCGAAAACCAGGAGGTCCTTCCGGGACGGGTAGCCGGCGGGAAGGCGCCCAGCCGCCGTCCACGGTTCCCCGAGATCCAGCGTCAGGAGGCGAACGATGACATGGCCGCTGGCCGCCATCGAGGCGGTGTCCGGTGCGGGCAAGACAACAGTCCGAAAGCACCTGTTCCACGCGCTCGCCCAACGCGGCCAGCCGCCGCTCACGGTGAACCAGATCTCCTGGCTGGTGCCGGCGCAGGCCCGGGTGCTGACCCGGGCCTACTACCAGGGCCTGCCGACGCGGGCCGAGGAGATCCTTGACGCGTACCTGAGCGACAAGCAGACGCTCGCCGATCGTTTGATCAACCCGCACCGGGCCGAGCGTGTGGTCGTCGCGGACCGGTACGTCGCCAGCGACCTGGCGTACCAGGAGGCGATCTGGGGCCTGACGCCCGAACTGGTCTATCCCCGGTACCGCGCCGCCGACGTGCCCCTGCCCGACGTGGTCGTCTACCTGGACCGGCCCCGCGACGCCGTGCTGGAGCGGCTCCGAGGCAAGAAGCCGGAAGAGCGGGCCTGGTGGGAAAGCGAGGAAACCGTGGGCCGGCTGTACGACAGCTTCCAGCGGGTGCTGGCGCTGTTGGCGACCGACGGCGTCGAGGTGATCACTCTGGACGCCATGCAGGGTGCCGACGCGCTGCGGGAGGCCATCGACGCGTCGGTGGTGCCGAACCTGCTCGGCCAGCGGACCGGGAGGGCGTGAGGCATGGCCGGTTACTGGGGACGGGAAAGCGGATTCAGCACCGCCGACGCGCTGCGGGTGGTCGGCGTGCGCAGGCAGGAGGTGGAGCGGCTTGCCGGCAGCATCTTCGCCGACCGACCCGCCTTCCTGGTCGGTTCCCTGGCGGCGGGACTGGGCAATGAGGGCAGCGACATCGACGTACACGTCTTCACCGAAGGTGACGCGCCGGTCGGCCTGATGGAGCTGTTCGCGGGCGAACGGCCGGTCGAGGTGCAGCAGTTCGATCTCGGCATACCCCGGGGCCTCATGGCCGGGTTCCGGGCCAACGCCGCGGTCCGGCAGTTGAAGATCGGGCCGTGTGCGGTGGGCGGTGAGGCGCCGGCGCGCGCCACCCAACGCCGGATGGCTCACTGGCTGTACGCTCTGCCGTTCTCCGCCGACCAGATGCCGGCACGGGTCTTCGCGGAGGACGACGAGTCCTGGGTCCACGCGGTCCTGGTCCGTGGCGCGGTGGAGGAGACCCTGCTGTGCGCGGCAACTGCCATCCTTGCCGAGGAGACCGGCGCCTCCGCCACCGCCTACACCTGGCGGCGCACCGGACGCTGGCTGCTGGAGACCGTCGTGCGGGCGGCCGGTGATCTCTTCGTCGCGGAGAAGTGGCTACCCCGGAGGATCGCTCGGGCGGGCGTGGCGGCGAGTCTGGCCGGCGACCTGTACGGGCTGACCGATGGCGCGGGCTTCCGGAAGGTGCTGGGCCGGCTCGGGGTCGAGGGGCTCGACCCGAAGGACGTGGTCGTGCTGCGCCGGCCCGACGACGCCGAGCCAGTGAAGATCGGTCCGGCCAGGTTCATCCTGCTGACGAAGACCCGGCTGGTGCAGGACACCGGGGTACCTGCGGGGCCGCTCGGCGACGCGCTGGCCGACGTCGGCCCGGAAGCGGTGTTGCGGGCGGTGGGCAGCCAGGAGTTGATTCCCAGAGTAGATCCGTCACGATTGGATGCGGTGCTCAGTGACCAGCTATGACGCCTACTGGATGGCGACTAGCGCGACCGTCGCCACCTGGGTCTACGCCCTGCACGTACAGCCGTTCCACGTGGATGTGGAGGCGGCGCTGGCGGCGACCGAGTGGCCGACCGCTACCGAGGCGGCGGGGTTGATGCTCAAGGAGATCGGGGTCTGCACGCTGGCTCTGCACGGCTACCGGGACACGCCGTTCGAGGCGGAGGTGCACGCATCTCTGCTCACCCTCGAACCCGAGTTGGTCGAGACCATGAGTCGGGTGCCCGTACCGATCGGCGCGGGTGAAGCCGAGGCCCGATCCGCCGCGCGACTGGCGTTCGAAGCTGAGGAACGGCTGGTCGAACGGCTGCCGATCTACGTGCCGATGCTGCGCAGTCCGGAGGGCTTCTTCCCGGCGCTGCGGCTCGGCGCGGACCTGGACAAGCTCCGCGACACCCTGCAGATGCCCAAGACGTTCTGGCGCAACTGGATCCCGTGAGGCAGGGCGTGCGCGGGGGAGAGGCCGGCGCGGCCCCGCTGGCACTGGTGATGGTGGTGTCCGGCCCGGAGCGGCCCGCGATCCGCGCGGCCTGGTCCGACGCGGACGAACTGACCGCGGACCTGATCGTGCTCGACCCTGCCGAGGACGGTTGGCCGGGTACGCCCGGGCCCTCCACGCTGGCCGGATCGACCGGCGGCGGCCCGTACGCCGTGTTCGCCTCCGGCCCGGTGGTTCACGACACGGTGGCCGCGATCGCCGGGCTGTCCGGGAACGACCGTCCGGTTCGGCTCTTCATCGCGCACGCCCGGCCGCCCGTGTGGCGACCGGAGCGGCCACCCATGATCCACGTGCCGTGCGGGGTGCTGTCCGGCTTGCGCGACCAGGCGGCCCCGCCGGTCGCCATGGCCGGCTGGCGTCGTCACTGTGCCGGTCCGTTCAGCCTTCAGGTCTTCGACGCCGACGGCGGATTCCTGGGTACCCACAGCCGCGAGGCGCTCTCGGGGATCCTGGAGGACCTGCGGATGATGCCGACGCAGGCACCGGGCCGGGGATTCCGGAAGGTACGGGTTGACCCGGACGAACCGACCGGGGAGGCCCGGTGACCGGGGTGAGCGTGGATGAGATCGACCGGCTGGTGTCGCTCCTGCGCCGGATTCCGCTGCACGCCCGGCGATTTGCACTGACGCCGGCGGCGGCCCGGAGTTCGTACCGGCTCGACGCCGACCTGCTCGAACTGCTCGTGGCGGCCGGGCTGCCGCACGTGGGCACGGGCGAAGACCGGTTGTTCGACCACCATGACCTGCTCAACGTCTCGCTCTGTCTGCACCGGCGCTCGCCCCAGCGGGTGGCGATGCGGTACTGGGCGGCGGTGCTCGACCGACCCGTCGGCGAGTGTCGCGAGTACGAGCTCTCCTATCTCCCGGTGTGCCCGTCGCCCGGGCACCCGGGCGACTGCAGGTTCCTGCTGTGCGAGCCGGAGGGCCGAGAGTCGGTGCGGTGCGGCGCCGGCGACGGCGCGACCGCCCTGCTGACGGTGCGGGTGCGGCTGCTCAACGACTGGCCACCGCTCCCGGACGAACTCGTGGCGGTCATCCAGGAAACCGACGGGATCGAGTTCCACCGCGTGCCGGACAGCCTCCGCTGGGACGTCGGTTTCCTGCTCGGGCAGGGCTTCGGTGACTGCGCGGCGACCGCGCGCCTGCTTGTCGAGCGGGGCGTGCGCAGGGGACTCACCATGCGGCCGGTGTTCGGGCTCATCGTCGCGCCCCCGTACTCGGCGCCGCATTTCTGGGCGGAGGTGCTCGTCGACGGGCGGTGGGTGCCCGCCGACCCGGGGATCATCCGTGGCCTGATCCGGTGGGATCTACTGGATCCGGCCTGGCCGGTGTACCGCTCGCCGGGGGCGTTTCTGGCCCGCCTCAGTACCCGACACGCGTTCATCGCCTCGCACGAGGGCGTCGCCGCCGACGTCGCGGTACGTACCCGGCAACTGCCGACCACGGGTGCGTCCGGTCCGGGACCGGCATCGGAGCCGAGGGCGGGTGCCGGATGAGGCGATCCGATCCGGCCGGGACAACCATCCGAGGGCCGCTCGACGGGGTACCACTGCTGGCGGACGTGCCCATCGACGCGGGCGCGCGATGGATCTACACCGCCGGCTTCAACGTCGCGCCGGGTAGCCGGAGCATGGGACGGGTCGACATCGAGCGGGCCGACCTGGCCAGGCTCGCCGACCATGGGGCCAGGGTGGCCGTGCTGTCGCATCAGGGCGACGGGCCGCACAACGCCCGGCATCTCGGCCATGTGGCCCGTCATCTGAGCCGCACCCTGGGCCGGCGGGTCGGGTACCTGCCGATCAGCGTCGGCGACATGGCGAGGCGGGCGGCCCGCGCAATGCGCCCCGGAGACGTCGTGATCTTCGGTAACACCCGGTTCCATCCCGGTGAGCAGGCAAACGATTCGATGTTGGCGGGGGAGTTTGCCCAGCTCGGCGACCTGGTCGCCGTCGGTGGGTTCGCCAAGGCGCACCGGGTGCACGCGTCCAACGTGGGTATCCTGGCGTACCGGCCGGGCTTTGTCGCCCGCAGCATCGCAGACGAGATTCGACTGCTGGAGCCCTGGGCGCGGACGGACGAAGCGAGATACTCGGTCGCGGCCCTCGGCGGCACCAAGCTGGAGAAGTCCGAAGTCGGGCTGGCGCACCTGGTGGACCGGTACGACCTCGTCATCGTGGGCGGGGCCGTGCTCAACGCCGTCCTCGTGGCGCTCGGTCACCCCGTCGGCGGCTCGGAACTCGGCAGCCACCCGGAACGCTGCGTGGCCGCCGCCCGGAAAGTGCTGGCCCGGCCTACCAGGGCAGAGTTGTACGTCCCGGCACAGGTCGTCGTCGCGCCCAGGAACGGCACCGGGCCGGCCAGGGTGTGCCGGGTCGGCGAGCCGATCAGCGATGCCGAGTGGATCGTCGACCTCATCCTCGAACCGGGAGTCCTGCACCGGCTGGCCCGGCTTGGCGGGTCCGGGGGGCGGGGACTGCTGGCCGGTACGCCGGCACTGTACCGGCAGGGTCATCGGCGGACGACGGATCTCCTGCTCACCGCGTTCTCCTCGCCCGGGGCGCGCTCGCTGCTGCTGGGCGGTGACACCGTCGCCGAGCTGCCATGGAGCGGTCCGGCGAGCACCGGCGGCGGGTCGGCGTTGACCGTGCTCGCCACCGGGGGCTGCCGGCTGCTGGACGTCCTGCGACGGTGACGGCCGGAGCAGGACCTGCCGCCGTCCCGGCGTAGCGGTCGCCGATCGAGGCGGTTGGTGCGGCGGAACGCACATCGACGGTACACGCGCGCGTACAACCGGTGACCGACTCGCGTCCGGTTGAGAGTGCTTTGTGCCATCTCACGGCCTTGGTCGGAGGGGACCCGTCGCTACCATTCGACGACCACTGATGTGTGTCGATGCATGGTCGGGGGTTCGAGATGGACGGGACGGCACGGGTACGTGCAAGAGCCGCACTGATCGGCGGTACGGCACTCGCCCTGCTGCTGTCCGGGAACGTACCCGCCCGGGGTGCGCCGGCCGCCGGCAACGAGGCGCGTGCCGTCGCGCCGGCGGCGCTCTCGGTCGCCGGTACGCCGGTGGCCCGCAAGCCGGTGCCGCCGGACCCGGCGGAACGAGCCGCGGCCGGACCCGCCCCGGTCGCCGTCTGGCCGGCGCCGGGCACCGCGGAGGTGACCACGCCGGCCAGAGGTGGTGCGGGCGTCGCGGCAGCGTCCAGCCGCGCCGGTGACCTGCCGATCTGGCTCGGCGCGGCGGGACCGGAGAGCGTCCGTACCAGGGTCGAGGTGCTCGCCCCGGACCAGCCGCGGCGACTCGGCATCACCGGCATGCTGATCCGGCTCGGCCGCGCGGACCCGGCTGCGGGGACCAAGCCCGCCCGGGTGGCGCTGGAGGTGGACTATTCCGCCTTCCGGGCGGCGGTCGGCGGCGAGTTCGCCGCCCGGCTGCGCCTGGTCCGGCTGCCCGACTGCGCGCTGTCGGCCAGCTGCGCGACCGGCGCGGCCGAGGTGACCACCCGCAACCGGTTCCGGGACAGCCGGCTGCGGGCCGAGGTGGAGGTGCCGGCCACCGGCAGCGCCCTGTACGCGGTGATGGCCGCCCCGTCCGGCAGCACCGGTTCGTTCGCCGCGACCGAACTGGCCCCGTCCGCCCGATGGCAGGTCGGATTGCAGTCCGGTGAATTCACCTGGTCGTACGGGATGAAGGCGCCGCAGGTGCCGGGCCCGGAGCCTGAGCTGTCCCTTACCTACTCGTCGGGCGGCGTGGACGGCCGGATGGGCTCGTCGAACAACCAGCCGTCCTGGGTCGGTGAGGGCTTCGACCTCGCGCCCGGCTACATCCAGCGCTCGTACCGGCAGTGTCAGAAGGACAGCGGCGGCAACGCGGGCACCCTCGACCAGTGCTGGGTGTCGCAGAACGCCACCTCGGTCTTCGACGGGGTGGGCGGGGAACTGGTCCGGGACGATGTCACCGGCACGTGGCGGGCGCAGGAGGACAACGGCTGGCGAGTCGAGTTGCTCACCGGCGCCAACAACGGTGACAACGACGGTGAGCACTGGCGGCTGACCTCGCCCGAGGGCACCCAGTACTACTTCGGCCTGAATCGGCTACCCGGCTGGACCGGCGGGCAGACCGAGACGCAGTCCGCCTGGACCGTCCCGGTCTTCGGCAACCACCCGGACGAGCCGTGCCGCACCAGCAACCCGGCCACCTCCTGGTGCCACCAGGCGTACCGGTGGAACCTGGACTACGTCGTCGACCGGCACGGCGACGTGATCTCGTACCACTACCAGAAGGAAACCAACTCCTACGGGCGCTGGAACGGTATGCCGTACTTCGGCGAGACCACGCCGTACACCCGGGGTGGCTACCTGGCCCGGGTGGACTACGGCCAGCGGGCCGACTCGATCTACACCCGCCCGGCCCCGGCCCGGATCGTCTACACCGTGGCCGACCGCTGCCGGACCACCGGCACCGCGTGCGACCCGGCGAACCCGGCCAACTGGAAGAACTGGCCGGACACCCCGTGGGACCAGAGCTGCGTCAGCTCCTGCACGTACTACTGGGAGCCGACGTTCTGGAGCGGCAAGCGGCTCGCCTCGGTCGCCACCGAGGTGCAGACCGGCGGCGGTTACGCGCGGGTGGACTCGTGGACCCTGCGCCACTCCTATCCCGACCCGTACCCGTCGTCGGAGCCGTGGGGCGAGGAGGGCGACGCCAGCCGGTCGCTGTGGCTCAACGGCATCACCCGTACCGGGCAGGTGGACGGGACGATCGCCCTGCCCGAGGTGACCTTCGCCGGCGTGGCGCTGGCCAACCGGCACAACTCCAACCAGGATTTCCCCAGCCTCTACAAGTGGCGGGTCGCGGCGATCAACAACGAGACCGGTGGCCGGACCGAGGTGCGGTACTCGTCCGCGCAGTGCGGCGTCGAGCCGTACCTCGCCCCGGACCGCAACGTGAGCCGCTGCTACCCGCACAGTGACCTCCCGTCGCCGTACGGCGGTCCCGACGTGTTCTACAAGTACCTGGTGGCCGGGGTGACCGAGCGCGACCTGGTGGGCGGCAACCCGGACCAGGTCACCGAATACGAGTACGTCGGTGGGGCCGCCTGGCGGTACGACGACTCGGACGCCACGCCGACCGCCGACCGGACCTGGAACCAGTGGCGCGGGTACGAGAAGGTGCGGGTCCGCACCGGCAGCCCGGGATCGGGCACCCAGACCCTGACCGAGCACCTGTTCCTGCGCGGCATGCACGGCGACCCGAACCTCGACGGCACGACCAAGACCGTCCGGGTGGCCGACTCACGCGGCGGCGTCGTGAACGACCAGCCGTACTGGCGCGGCTTCGCCCGGGAGAAGACGGCGTTCGCGGTGGCCACCGGTGCGGCCGTCGAGACCACCCTGTCCGAGCCGATGCAGATCCGACGCACGGCCACCCGGGTCCGGCCGCACGGCGCGCTGGAGGCACACCTGATCGGCGAGAAGGTGGCGCAGACGGTGACCACGCTCTCCGGGGCGACCCGGACCACCGAGGTCCGCAACGACTACGACAGCTACGGCCGGCTGATCCGCACCAACGATCTGGGCGACGTCGCGGTGGCCGGGGACGACGTGTGCAACCGGGCCACCTACCTCGACAACCTGTCCGCCTGGGTGCTCAACGCGCAGGCCCGGGTGGAGACCGTGGGGGTGTCCTGCGACGCCACCCCCAGCTACCCGGCCGACCTGGTCTCCGACCGTCGGTTCTACTTCGACGGATCGACCGTGTGGGGTGCCACGCCCAGCAGCGGAGACGTCACCCGGGTCGAGGAGGCGACCGGTCACAGCGGTGGGGCGCCGGTCTACGTGGTGACCGAGCGGATGGTGCGGGACGCGCACGGGCGGATCGTCGAGAAGTTCGACGCGTTGGGCAACCGGACCATGTCCACGTACGGCCCGGCGACCGGCGCGCCGCCGACCGTGCTGACCGTCACCAATCCGCTCGGGCACGTCACCACGACGAACTTCCACCCGCTGCTCGGGGTGGCGGTACGCACGGTGGACCAGAACAACCGGGTGGTCGAGACCGCCCACGACGCGCTGGGGCGGGTGCTGCGGGCCTGGGGTCCGGGCCGGGACCGGGCCAGCCAGACCCCGACCGTGGAGTTCGGGTACACGATCCGCAACACCGGGCCGTCGGTGGTGGAGACCCGCGCGCTGCTACCCGGCGGCAGCGGCTACCGCAGCAGCTTCACGTTGCACGACGGGCTCTTGCGGGAACGGCAGACGCAGTCCCCGTCACCGGCCGGCGGGCGGATCGTGGTCGACACCCGGTACGACGCGCACGGCCGGGTGGACCGCACCAGCGGTCCGTACTGGAACAACCAGGCCGGTCCGGGCGGGACCCTGCTCGACGTACCGGACTCGTCGATCCCGGCCCTGACCCGGTTCCTCTACGACGGGGCGAACCGCGAGACGGCCGAGATCTTCCTGAGCAACGGGGTGGAGAGGTGGCGCACCACGACCACGTACGGCGGGAACTGGATGGCGGTCGACCCGCCCGCCGGCCAGACCGCTACCCGTGAGGTCTACGACGGACTGCACCGGGTGGTGGAGCTGCACCAGTTCGTCGGCGGCGCCCCGACCGGGCTGTACGAGGTGACCCGGTACGGCTACGACAAGGCCGGGAACCTGGCCACGGTGACCGACCCGGCCGGCAACGTCTGGCGGAACTCGTACGACCTGCGCGGGCGCAAGACCCGTACGGAGGATCCGGACACCGGCACCAGCACGTCCAGCTACGACCACGAGGGTCGGGTCACCTCGACCACCGACGGGCGGGGCCGAACCCTGGCGCACACCTACGACGCGCTGGGCCGCAAGACCGGCACGTACGAGGGTTCGACCGGCGGGGCGAAGCTGGCCGAGTGGAGCTACGACACCGCACCGGGCGGCCGGGGACTGGTCGCGGGGGCGACCCGGCACGCGGGCGGCCACGCGTACCGCACCGAGGTGCTCGGGTACGACGGGGCAGGTCGGCCCACCGGGAACGCGTTGGTGCTCCCGGCCGCAGAGGGGGCGCTCGCCGGGCGGTACGAGACCCGGTTCGAGTACAACGCGGGCGGGCAGGTCACCGCGACCCACCTGCCGGGTGCTGGCGACCTGCCGGCGGAAACGCTGCGGCACGGGTACGGGGCGGGCGTGCTGAGCCTGCCGACCACGCTGGACACGTCGAGCACGACGCTGGTCGCCTCGACGGCATACACCGAGCTTGGGGAGCTGCGAGCGCTGTCGCTGGGTGCCGCGCCGGTGCAGGTGACCCGGGAGTTCGGCTACGAGACCGATACCCGGCGGCAGGCCAGCGCGGTGACCCGGACGAAGGCGGGTGGCACCGAGACCACGGTGTCGTCGGTCGGCTACAGCTACGACGCGAGCGGCAACGTGACCCGGATCGCGGACACGGCGGTGGCCGACACCCAGTGCTTCCGCTCCGACTACCTGCGCCGGCTCACCGAGGCCTGGACCCCGGCGTCCGGGGACTGCGGCACGCCGCCCAGCGTGGCCTCCCTCGGCGGGCCGGCGCTGTACTGGCATTCGTACCGCTACGACAACGTCGGCAACCGCACCTCGGAGACCTTCCGCTCGGCCGGCGGCGACACGGTCCGCTCCTACACCTATCCGGCCGCCGGCAGCCCGCAGCCGCACACGGTGCGATCGGTGACCACCACCGGGCCGGGCGGCTCCCGCACCGACACCTACGCCCACGACGCCGACGGCAACACCACGGTCCGGACGGTCGACGGGGTGGCGCAGCAGTTGACCTGGGACGTGCAGGGGCAGCTCGGCTCGGTCACCGAGAACGGGAAGGCGGACACCTCCTACCTGTACGACGCGGATGGCGCCCGGTTGATCCGGCGTGACCCGGGCGGCACCACCGTCTACCTGGGTGACACCGAGCTGCGGTTGGCGGCCGGCGCGACGACGGTGACCGGTACCCGGTACTACGCCTTCGGCGAGCGGGCCGTCGCGGTCCGTACCACCGGAAAGCTGACCTGGCTGGTGCCGGACCATCACGGCACCGGGCAGCTGGCCATCGACGCCGCCACCTCGCAGGTCACCCGCCGGTACCTGCTGCCGTTCGGCAACCCGCGCGGCCCGGTGCCGCCGGGCTGGCCGGGTGAGCGGGGCTTCGTCGGCGGGACCGTCGACGGCACCGGGCTGGTACAGCTGGGAGCCCGCGAGTACGACCCGGACATCGGGCGGTTCGTGTCCGTCGACCCGCTGATCGACACCGACGATCCTCAACAGCTGCACGGGTACGCGTACGCGAACAACAGCCCGGTCACGTTCACCGACCCGGACGGGTTGCTGGCCAACGCGAAGGAGAAGCCGAAGCCGAAGAAGCCGAGGGAGCCGAAGGAGCGCAAGCCGGACCCGCGCCTGGTCGGGGTGCGGGACAAGGAGATGCGGGAGCGGATTGTCAAGATCGCTGAGGCGGAGTGGAAGCGGTCGCAGAAGCTCGCCAAGAAGTACGGCGGTCTCGACAAGATCCCCGAGTCCGAGTTCGACAAGTACTTCAAGGAGCTTCGCAAGATGCTCGGCAAGAAGCTCTACAACGAGAAGTTCGGCTCCTGGTTCGAGAACGCCGACGCCAGAACGGCCTGGTGCGGGGTCTTCGCCACCTGGGTGCTGGTCAAGGCCGGCGTGAATCCCAAGGACCTACCCAAAGGGGCGGCGTGGGCGACGAACTGGGGCCGGAACGACGGTAAACACCGAGATCCACGTCCCGGCGACATCGTGGTGTTCGGGAAGCCCGGAGCGGACGGGCACGTGGAGTTCGTGACCAAGGTGCACAAGGACGGCACGATCACCACGATCGGCGGCAACCGCAGGAACCGGGTGAACAAGCAGCGGATCGATCCGAGAAAGGCCACCGCGGGCGCGTCACAGAAGATCTGGCGCTACATCAGCCCACCGGTGTACGTGACCGGCTGGAGGGACCCGCAGGGGAACTTCGCCTGGAAGTGAGCCGGCGCGGATAGTCGCGCCGTGGTCGGGGCGGCCCGGATCGACGGGCCGCCCCGACGCGCGGATGACCCCGGCGGGTGCCGAAACTCGCCCGGAGCCCGGGGATGCCCTCGTCCTTCTCTCCGGGCCGGAGCCGGGTGCCGACTCCGCCGACCGGCTGGCGAAGCCGGCGACAACGGACGACGGCGCCGGACCGATCGGCTCAGGGGCACCGGGCCAACGTAGTCCGCCAACTGACCCAGGATCGGGGCGTCCGCAGATCGCTCCAGAGAACTGGGACGCCCCGATCGCCCCGACATTCCGCCGAAGTCGCACGGGCGAATGTTTCGGTACCGGTGGGTCGACGGTGGACGCGATCGAGGATCGGTCCTCCGGTCCGATCCCGACGGCTCGGGTCGTTCCCCTCTCCTACCTGCACCGACCTGCGTCCGCCGGCTTGCCGGCATCCGGTCGGCTTCCGGAACGTTTCCGGAAGCCGTTGACAGTGTGGCCGGCCGGTATCGATACTGATCCTTCTGAGGCATGCATACGCGTCAATTGTTGACGTCAAGCATCAAGGAGGTCCGGTGACCAGCGGCCTGAGACAGCGTAAGAAGATTACTCGGATAGCTCTGCCGGCCGCCGTGTTGTTGCTGACAGGCGGCGCTGTGACGGTCCAGTCCATGGACCCGGCCGCTGCGGCCGAGACCACGCTGCGGGCCGCGGCGGCCAAGGCCGGGCTGTTCTTCGGCGTCGCCGCCTCACCCAACCGGCTCCACTCGATCGTCGGTCAGGAGTTCAACCAACTGACACCCGAGAACGACATGAAGCCGGACAGGATCGCCACCTCGAGCGGCGGGCTGCAGAACACCAGCGGCGCCGACAACCTGGTCAACCACGCCCAGGCCAACAACATGCTGGTTCGCGGCCACACGTTGGTGTGGCACTCGCAGGCCGGCGCGCTGCAGGGTGCCAGCCAGGCGACGCTGAACACCTTCATCGGCAACGCCATCAACCGCTGGGGCAGCAGGATCGCGTACTGGGATGTCGTCAACGAGGCGCTGGAGGACAACAACACCGGCCGGCGCCGGAACCAGTGGCCGCACACCATGAACCGGGACGCGAACGGCGACGGTGACTTCTTCGACTCCGGCGACACCGACGTCATCCGGGACTCGTTCATCCGGGCGAAGCAGGTCGTGCAGGCCGGCGGGCTGACCACCAAGCTCTGCATCAACGACTATGACGTCGAGGGCCTGACCGTCCAGGGCGGTACCCCGAACCGCAAGGCCAACGCACTGTACGACATCGTCCGCAACTACCGGCAGTACATCGACTGCGTCGGGTTCCAGGCGCACTTCAACGACAACCCGAACAGCATCATCACCGACGACCTGCAAGCCAACATCCAGCGCTTCGCCGACCTCGGCGTCGAGGTGCACATCAGCGAGCTGGACATCGACGACGACCTGAGCAACAACGACATCGGCACGGGCCAGGCGGAGAACTACCGCAAGGTCGTCCGGGCCTGCCTGAACGTCGCGAAGTGCACCGGCATCACCGTCTGGGGCATTGCCGACAGCGAGTCGTGGCGCTCCTCGGAGCGGGGCCTGCTCTTCACCGGCAGCAACGGGAACTACCAGAAGAAGGCCGCCTACCACGCGGTCCTCGACGAGCTGAACAAGGGCCGGAACTCGACGCCGCCGCCGACCACGCCGCCGGTGACGCCCTCCGTCCCGCCGACCACGCCACCGGTCGGCCCGACGACTCCGCCCCCGACCACTCCGCCGCCGACCACTCCGCCGAACCCGACCACTCCGCCGAACCCGACCACCGGGTGCTCGGCGACGGTCTCGCTGAACTCCTGGACCGGTGGCTTCGTCGCCACCGTGCGGGTCACCGCCGGCGCCGCGCCGATCAGCGGGTGGAGCGTCCAGCTCACCCTGCCGTCCGGGGTCACCGTGACCAACGCCTGGAACGCCAACCGCAGCGGCTCCAGCGGCACCGTGCAGTTCAGTAACGTCAGCTACAACGGGTCGGTGAACGCCGGCCAGTCCACCGAGTTCGGCTTCCAGGGCGTCGGGACGGCCACCGGCCTGAGCCCGGTGTGCACCGCCACCTGAGCACCACCCGTGCTGGACGGGCGGCCCGCGTCCGTCCAGCACGGGCCCGACGCTGATGACGGCGCTCCGTAGCGGGATCTGATCGTCCACTCTCGTGACACCCTCGTCGTCCGCCCGCCGATGCCGGGCGGGCGACGAGGTTCGCCGACCTTCGACGACCGGTTCCAGGTACACGCTCTCGGTCCGCCGGATCCTCGACGCCGGCCAGCCGAGCGCCGCCCGCCGGGCCGCCGGGAGCGCCCGCCCGCCGGGCCGCCGGGAGCGCGAGGCCCTTCTCGTCAACGGGCCGACGGACGCGGCAATCCCCGTCGACAGACACCGGCGGCACAACGGAGGGCGCGACCGTCCTCAATGGCAGGGCCCGAAAGTCGCGTCACCACCTCGGTCGAGGTGATTGATGGTAACAAATGGCATTGATCTGCGTTCTACCTCTAGGCGCGACTTTCCGGAATGTGTAAGGTGAGCGCACCGCCGAGCAGGCCGACGTCCCGGGCCGGCGGCGCGTGTGTCGGGGCAGGTCGGGGGAAGGTCGCGCCGCGCACCTTTCCGATTGACTGCGCGGCAGAGGCGGGTTGCGACCGCTCGATCGGGCGATCCGTCTCCTGGGTGCGGGTTATGCGGACGTCCACAGGGGAGGCGGCAGGCATCTCGGCCCCCTTCGACGTGTAGCGGTGAGCTGAGACGAAGGAGGCAATGGCCATGGAGGACAACCCGTTGTGGTCCCGACGCGGCTTTCTGGGAACGGGGGTGGGGCTGCTCGGCGCGGCCGGTCTGGCCGCGTGCGGGGGCGGCTCGCCGTCGACCCCCCGGGTGCAGGCCGAGGTCCCGAAGGAGCTGGTCGATGCTGCGGCATCCCTGAAGGGCTCCTCGATGGGGATGCTGTCGCAGAAGCTTTACTCCGAGTCGGCGAACGCGGCGCTCGACAGCTCGATCAAGAAGTTCGCCGACACCACCGGTACGAAGATCGATAACAGTCTGGTCCAGGCCGACGCCGGTGATGTGGTGGCCAAGATCGACGCCGAGGTCAAGGGTGGCGTCGCGCGGGACCTGGCGTTCATGACCGACTCGCGGTTCGTCGCCCAGTTCCAGGCGCTGGGCGACCTGGAGGACGTGACGGACGTCGTTCAGGCGCTGACGGCCAGGTACGGCGAGCCGACCGCCGAGTCCAAGAACTTCTGTGTCTTCGACGGCAAGTGGTTCGCCATCCCCTACCACTTCATCGGTATCGGATCCTTCCTGCGCAAGGACTGGATGCAGGACAAGGGCATCACTCCCAAGGACATCTACACCTGGGAGGAGCTGCGAGACCTGTGCCTGGCCATCTCCGATCCGTCCAAGCGTCGGTTCGGCTGGGGCATGACGGTGAACCGGTCCGGTGACGCCAACGGCCTCATCGAGGCACTGATCAACTCCTACGGCGGTGCGATCGCCTCCAACGACGGCAGGAAGGTCACCTTCGACTCGCCCGAGACGGTACAGGCGGTGACCTTCCTGGGCGACATCTACACCAACCCCAGGTACAAGCCGATGCTGCCGCCCGGGGTGGCCGCCTGGACCGATTCCAGCAACAACGAGAACTGGCTCGCCGGGATCCTTGGCTACACCCGCAACCAGTTCAGCGTCTACGCCGACTCCAAGACGAAGAAGAATCCCGTCTACGACAACACCCATGTCTTCGCCGACTGCATCGGGCCAGCCACCGACAACCCCCTGCTGCTCGGCCAGTCCCAGGCCTTCGTCATCTTCAAGGGCGCCAAGAACGCCGCACTCGCCAAGCTCCTGGCGCAGTACCTGGTCAGTGCGCCCGCGCTGCTCGGGGTGGCGAAGGAGGCGCCCGGCCTGGCGCTGCCCGCCTGGGAGAAGGTCTGGGACGCCGACCCCTTCTTCACCAGTGGCGACCCGGCCTTCCCGATCATGCGCAGGATCACCGAGCAGTCGCTGCCGCTGACCACGAAGAACGGCCTCAACTTCCCGCAGAAGGCCAGCGCGGGCCAGCAGGCCGCCGTCGGGGCCTACGTCCTCACCGACATGATGCAGCAGGTCATCCAGGGCACGCCGCCCGCGCGGGCCGTGCAGGCCGCCCACGCCAAGATGGTGCAGATCTTCATCCAGCAGGGGCTGCCGCAGTGACATCGGTCCGCCCGGCACCGGCCCCGGCGGCGAGGGCATCCTTGCCGCCGGGGCACGGCTCTCTCACCGCTGTCCAGCGGCGACTGGGTCGTGACTGGCGACTGGCGGCACTGTTCCTGGCGCCCATGGCCGTACTGGTCGGCGGGCTCGTGCTCGTGCCGATCGCCTGGTCGGTCGTCACGAGCACGACGGAGCGGCACGGGCAGGAGAGCGTCTTCGTCGGCCTGGCCAACTACGTCGCCCTGGCCGGCGACGAGCAGTTCCGCGCAGGCGTGCTGAACTCGTTCGTCTTCACCGCGTACGCCGAGGTGTTCAAGGTGGTGCTGGGGTTGTCCGCGGCCCTGCTGCTGCACCATCTGCGCCGTGGGCGGGCCGTGTTGGCCGGGCTGCTGCTGTTGCCGTGGGTGGTGCCGACGGTGGTCACGGCATTCAGTTGGCGCGCGCTGTTCGACCCGATCTTCGGCAGTGTCAACATGCTGCTCACCGAGTCGGGGATCGGCCCGCTGCTGGCAAGCGCGCACCTGGTCGACAGCTGGCCTGCCGGCTGGCTGTCCGACGCGTCGCTGGCCATGCCGTCGGTGATCCTCGTCAACGTGTGGAAGGGGGTGCCGTTCTTCACCGTCGCGTTCCTCGCCGGCCTGAAGGCGATCCCGGCAGAGCAGTACGAGGCGGCGACGGTCGACGGCGCCTCAGTGTGGCAGCGCTTCGCCCACGTGACGCTCCCCGGACTGCGTCACGTGATCACCGTAACGGTGACCCTGTCGTCGATCTGGACGTTCAACAACTTCGACCTCATCTGGCTGCTGACGCAGGGTGGCCCGGGCAACGCGACCACCCCGTACGTGCTGGTCGCCTACTCGAAGGCGATCCTGCAACTGCAGTACGGCGCGGGGGCAGCGGTCACCCTCGTGATGCTGCCGGTGATCGGCGGGCTGGTTTTCGTCCTGGTCCGGTTGTTGCGCCGGGACGCCGGCACCGAGCTGCCCAGACGGGCTCGGGCGGTGCGGACGGCGCGGAAGGCGCGGAAGGGGCTGCCGTGGGCGGTCGCCCTGGCGTTCACCGCTCTGCTGGCCTTGGCGTCGCCACACATCGTCTGGAAGGCGGCCCTGGTCCTCGGGGTGATCCTGCTGGTCGTGGCGGTGGTCGGCCGGGTCGTCTCGGCGCTCCAGAACTGGGGACGTCGCCGGGCGTCGTCCCTGGTGTCGAACCTGGCGTCCGGTGTGGCGCTGGCCGGGTTGCTCCTGTTCGTCCTGGCCCCGCTGTACTGGATCGCCGTCACGGCCTTCAAGTCCGAGGGCCAGATCGTCATGCGCGACCACGACCTGTGGCCGACGCCCTGGACTCTGCAGCAGTTCGCCGACCTCTTCGCCACCAAACCCTTCGGCCGCTGGTACCTGAACACGGTGCTGGTGTCGGCGGCGTCCACCGCGGCGGCACTGGTCTGTGCTGCGCTGGCCGGCTACGCCCTGGCCCGGCTGCGGTTCCGTGGGGCGCAGAGTTTCACCGTCACGGTGCTGATCACCTACGTGATGCCGGGCGCGCTGCTGTTCATCCCGCTGTACCAGCTACTCATCGGGATGCGGCTCACCGACTCGCTGTGGTCCCTGGTGGTGACGTACCCGACCTTCACACTTCCGTTCGCCACCTGGCTGCTGGTCGGATACTTCTCGTCGATCCCCGTCGAGCTGGAGGAGGCCGCGCTGGTCGACGGCTGCACCCGCCTCCAGGCGTTCCGCCGGGTGGTGCTGCCGCTGGCCAAACCGGGACTGCTGGCGGTCGCGCTGTTCACCCTGACCAACGCCTGGAACGAGTTTCTCTTCGCCTTCGTGTTCATCACCAAGGACGAGTACAAGACCCTTCCCGTCGGGATGCAGTCGATGATCATCGGAGACGTCGTGCCGCAGGGGCAGCTCGCCGCGGCGTCGCTGCTCGTCAGCATCCCCGTGGTCATCATGTACGCCTTCGGGCAGCGTTTCCTGACCGAAGGACTCACCGCGGGCGCGGTGAAGGGCTGACCCGGGATCCCAGCATCCCGTCGAACGACACGAATCCTCGATGGTCGGGAGCGCCGAGCCCGACTCCACCGCGGGCAGGGACGGGTCCTCGGCCATGAGCCGCAGTGCCCGCACCGGTCCGGGCACGATCGCCCGCCCCGGCTCCCCGCCGGGCCGGGACCGCCCCGCGTGGTGGGAAGCGGCCGACACACGCGGATCAGCCACAGCGCGGCGGGGGAGGGCGGAGCGGGCAGCGTCAGGTACGGGACAGGGCGCGGTCGCCGACGAAGGACTGGAGGCCGAACTGGCGGGCCCGGCGTTCGGCGAAGTCGGCCAGCCCCGGGCTGTCGGCGTAGTCGAGGCTGTAGAGGTCCAGTTCCAGTTGCAGCAGTTGCTCGGCGATCTGGGCGTGGAACTCCAGTACGTCGGGCGGCCACGGGGCGTAGTAGCCGTCCTCGGTCCACCGGGCCGAGAACGACTCGAAGACGATGCCGTCGATGATCTCGGCCAGCCGGGGCAGCATGCCGAAGCCCCGGTTGGCCAGCAGGTACGCCGGGTTCGCTTCCTCCCGGATCGCAGCCACCAGGGTGAGCAGGTGCGGTACGTCCTCCGGGTAGGTCAGCTCCACGTTGAGGGTGTCCAGGAAGAGCCCGGCGAAGCCGCGGGCGATGGCCTCCTTGGCCGCCCCGACCACGTGCGCCACCCAGAGCGGGTGCCCGACGTGGACGAACGCGCCACCCCAGTCCGGGTTGCGCTCCTGGCGCTGCCAGGGCGCTGGCGGTCCCTGGTCCTCCGACAGCGACAGGTAGCCGAGGGTCTGGACGTTCTGCCCCGCGAGGTAGCGCAGCTCGGCGGGCTGGTAGAAGTCCGGCTGGAGCACCACCCGCAGATATCCGGTGAGGTCGTCCAGCCGTCCGTCGCCGTAGTAGAAGCAGATCGGGCGTCGGTTCATCGCGGCCACCCGTGCTCGCGGTACCAGGCGAACGTGCTGCGCACGCCCTCTTCCAGGCTGACGGTGGGTTCGTAGTCGGTCAGTTCACGGAGCCGGGACAGGTCCGGGCAGCGGCGGGCGACCGAACCGGACGGCGCCGGCTGCGCCTCGATGGCGGGGCTCACCCCGGCCACTCGCAGGACGAGTTTGGCCAGGTCACCGATGTTGGTCTCCTCGCGGTCGTTGCCGATGTGCACGATCTGGCCGCTGGCGGCCGGGGTGGACATCAGCCGCAGCATGGCCTCGACCGCGTCGTCGACATGGCAGAACGCCCGGAACTGGTCGGCGCCGGGGACCGGGAACGGGTCCACCTCTCGCATGGCGCGCAGGGACATCTCCGGGATGACGTGATCGGTGCCCATCCGTGGCCCGTACACGTTGTGGAAGCGGCCGACCACCGTCTCGAAACCTCGGGCGCGGGCCGTGTGCAGGAAGGCGGCTTCGCCGAGCAGCTTGCTGACCGCGTACGCGAACCGGGGTTCCGTGATGTCGGAGATCATGGTCGGTACGGTCTCGGACGTCGGTACCGGGACCACTCCGGCGGTCACGCCCCCGGCGTAGACCTCGCTGGTGGAGGCGAAGAACACCCGTTCGCCGGGGGTGACCCAGTCGAGCAGGTGCAACGCGGCGAAGGTGTTGACCCGGACCACCCGGGCCGGGTCCTGCGCTACGTTGCGGACGCCGACGACGGCGGCGAGCAGGTAGATCTGGTCCCAGCCCGGTGGCAGGGCGGCCCAGGTCTGCGGTGCGGTCAGGTCTCCGGAGACCACCCGGACCGCCGGGTCCTTCCGGAGGCGGTCGAGGTCGGCGTCGTCGCGACCGCGTGAGAAGTCGTCCACGATCGTCACCTGATGACCCTCGGCCACCAGCCGGCGGGCGAGGTGCAGGCCGATGAAACCAGCCCCGCCGAGCAGCAGCGCCCTCATGCCGGCACCGCCCCCGCGTCGGAGGCGGCCGGTGCGGCGGCGGGGGTGGGGGCGGGCGGAAGGTAGCCGAGACCCGCGTAGCGGATTCCCGCCCCGGTCACCGCGTCGGCGTCCAGCACCCGCCACGAGTCGTAGACGAACGCCGGTCGGACCTCGTCGAGTACCTCCGAGATCCGGATCGCCCGGTAGTCCGGGTGGTCGTTGATGATCAGTACGCCGTCGACGTCGGTGAACGCCTTGTCCAGACTGATCGGCTCGCCGCCGTACTGCCGGATCACGTCGTCGGTGACCATCGGGTCGTGCCCGAGAACGGTGACCCCGGCGGCGGAGAAGACCCGCATCATGGTGGCGATCGGCGTGCCACGCATGTCGTCGGTGGGCGGCCAACCCTTGTACGCCCAGCCGAGCACCGCCAGGCGGCTCCCCAGGCTGCCGCCGCGGGCCTCGACGAGCATCCGGACCACGGTCTCTCCCACGTGGATCGGCAGGTACTCGTTGAGTTCCCGGGCCTTGCCGACCAGGAACGGCCGCCGCTCACCCGCGCTGTCGATCATGATGTACGGGTCCTTGGAGAGGCAGCCACCTCCGACGTACCCGGGCTTGGCAAGATCCGGGCGCGGGTAGTCGACGTTCGCCGCCCTGATCACCTCCAGCGGATCGAGGCCGTGTCGCTCGGCGATCAGCGCGATCTCGTTGCCGAAGGAGTAGATCAGGTCGGTGTGGCAGTTGTTGGAGAGCTTCACCAACTCGGCGGTCTCCAGCCCGCTGACCGGCACGATGGTCTGGGCCAGCCCGGTGAAGAACTCGACCCCGGCGGCCAGGCTCTCGGCATCCAGGCCGCCGACCACCTGGGGCAGCTCGACCAGCTCGCGCAGCGCCTGGCCCTGGATGGTCCGTTCCGGTGCCATCACCAGCCGGACCCGCTCGCCCCAGGCGGCCCGCAACTCGGGCAGTACCACCCGGCGGCTGGCGCCGACCGGCACGGTGCTGCGGACCACGACCAGGGTGTCCGGCCGGCAGGTGGCGGCGACCGCCCGGGCGGCGGCGGCCAGGTTCGCCAGGTTCGGCCGACGGGTGATGTCGTCGACCGGCGTCGACACACTGATCACCGCCACGTCGACGGTGTCCCGGGGCAGTTCGGTGCCCACCTGGATGTCCCGGCCGATGCGGGCGGCGAAGATCTCCTCGACGCCGGGCTCGAAGATGTGCGGCCGACCACGGGACAGCGACGCCAGAACCGTCGGCGACACGTCCGCGCCGTACACCGTGTGGCCCTTGTCGGCGAGCGCGGCGGTAAGTGTGAGCCCCACATAGCCCATACCCACGACCCCGACTTTCCTGCCCATACTGTTTCCTTCCGTTCTCAGCGATGTCCTGGTTGCAGCGACGAGGATCTGCTGCGCGGACTCCTCCGATGCCTGGACCGTCCGATTGCCCGGACTCCTCCGATGCGTGGTGCTCGGCCCTCGGCCGTCGCGGCG
This sequence comes from Plantactinospora sp. B6F1, assembly GCF_040120695.1. Taxonomy (NCBI): domain Bacteria; kingdom Bacillati; phylum Actinomycetota; class Actinomycetes; order Micromonosporales; family Micromonosporaceae; genus Plantactinospora; species Plantactinospora sp. B6F1. The sequence continues at coordinate 37,069 of NZ_JBEEAC010000031.1, forward strand.
GTGCGACTGCCTCGCCGGGACGGTGCGACTCAGCCGCAGGGGGCGGTGAGCCGGTCGAGCTCCCGGACGGTGACCGTGCCGGCGAACCGTTCGGCGCGATAGCGATCGCAGACCGCCCGCACGTGATCGGCCCGCACGGCGTAGTCGACGGCGAGCACGAACTTGCCCGCGTCCCGCAATGCCCGGGTGTGTGCCAGGTTCTCCGTGCACCAGTCCCGGGTGCACGGCTCGTCCATGGCGAGGTAGAAGAGTTCCTCCATTCCGATGCCGTCGATGGCGGCGGTGTAACCCGGCTGCTGGCGCAGTTCGGGGGAGTTCTGCGGGACGATCAGGAAACCGGGCCGCCGGGCCTTGGCGTACGCACTGATCCGGACGATCAGGCCGGCCATCTCGACGGCCAGCCGCGCCCGGTCACGACCCTGGGCGGAGTCGAGGGAGATCTCCTCGTACGCCAGCGGCGTATCCAGGTAGACCCCGTCGAAGCCGGCCCGCAGCGCCTGGTCCACCCGGGGCCGCACGACCCTTTCCCACCAGCGGCCGTCCCAGTAGTGCACGAAGTACTCACCGGGCCAGTCCGGCCACTCGTTGGCCAACAGGTCCGGGGCGCGGCGCCGGAGCACCGGGTACTCCGGGCGGAAGTTCTCGATGCTGCCGATCTCGAAGTACGCGAGTACCCGCTTGCCGCTGCGGCGCAGCGCGCCGATCTCGGCAGCGGTGAAGTAGCCGGTGTGTCCGTCCCGGGCCAGGTCGACGACGGCGAGCTGGTACCGGCCACGGGCCAGCGCGTCGAGTCCATCGGCGCTGTACCCCTGGAGCTGGTACGCCCAGTCGACGATCGTCCGGGGTGCGGGCGGTGTGGCAGCGGCGCCACCGGGTGTGGTCGTGGCCGGTCGGCTCGGCCGCGCCCCGGCGCTGGCGGTGCCGGCTGAGGCGGGCCGGCCACCGTCCGGCGGCGTCGTGCCGGTGGCGGGTGCCGGTGCCGACCGAGGGGTGGCATCGGGCCGACCGGTGACCAGCGCCCACACGGCGGTCACCACCAGCACGGTCATCCCGGCGAGGCCGGCCACGAGCCAACGGCGCCGGGCCCCGTCGCCCGTGCTCCGGTGGTTCACCGGGCCTTCCCGGAGGACCAGACGTCCTTGATCGACGCCGCCAGGTCGCGCACCGGGGACCAGCCCAGCTCGTCGTCGGCCCGGCTGATGTCGGCCCTGATCCAGCCGACCGCGGTCGAGCGTGGCGGCCCGGCGTCGGCCTCCCGGATCCTGCCGTGGTAGCCGGCCGTGGCGGCCAACAGCTCGACCGCCTCCCGCGCGGTGACCGCCCGACCGCTGCCCGCGTTGAAGACCCGGTGCCGTAGCTCGGGCGCGAACACCAGGGTGAGGATCAGCGCGGCGAGGTCCCGCACGTCCACGAAGTCCCGGTACGCCGAGAGCGGTCCCAGGGTGATCTCCGGGGCATCGCCGGCCAGCGCGGTGCGGATCCGTGCGGCCGCCCGGCCCAGCAGGTTCTCCTCCGATATCCCGGCGCCGATCGGATTGAAGACCCGCACCGACACCGCGTCGGCCTGTCCCGATTCGCCGGCGAGCTGGAACAGCCGGGTCCCGGCCAGGTGGCTGACGCCGTACGCGCTGACCGGCTGCGCCGGGTCGGTCTCGCTGACCGAGGCGCCGGGTGCCACCACGCCGTACTCGCCGGCCGAGCCCAGCCGGATCAGCCGGGCCTGCGGCGCCGCCCTACCGACGGCTTCGAGCAGCTTCACCGCGACCAGCGTATTCGCCCTGAGTAGATGGGTGGCGGAACCGGTGAGCGCGCCGACACAGTTCACCACCGTGTCCGGGGCGACCTCACGCAGTACCGCCGCGAGTCGGTCGGGTGCGCCGTCGAACAGATCGAATGTCGTCCGGCCCGGGCAGATCACCTCGGTGGTCCTCGGGTCCGACTCCAGCGCGGCTCGGGTGTGCCGGCCGATGAAGCCGGAGGCCCCGAACAGCAGCACCCGGGTCATCCGCGCTCCCCAGAGCGCACGGTGTCGGCCCACTCGCCGACGGCAGCCGCGGTGGCGCGTTCGGGCTCCTCACAATTCGGCAGCAGCAGCGGCTTGAGCTTCGCGAACGTCAGGTTCGCCTCGTCGTAGTCCTCCGGGCGGCCGATGTCCAGCCAGAAACCGTCGAACGGATACGTCGCCGGGTACTCGCCCGCCGAGAGCAGGTCCAGCACCAACTGGTCGAAGCCGAGCGGAAGTCCCGGTGGGTACGGCGTGAGCGTCTTCCGCGACATCCCGTACACGCCCATGCTGACCGGGTAGCGCAGCGCCGGCTTCTCCCGGAATCCGACGATCCGTCCGGCGTCCACGTCCAGCACCCCGAAGTCGATCCGGTGCACCCGCTCGGAGGTTGCCAGGGTCAACCCGGCGCCGGAGAGCGTGTGGGTGCGCAGCAGGTCGGCATAGTCCAGGTCGGTGAGGATGTCTCCGTTCATGACCAGGAACTCGTCGGGCAGCCTCTCCTTCAGCGCGAACAGCGGGCCGACGGTGGACAGCGGGCGGTCCTCCTCCACGTAGTCGATGTCGAGCCCCCATCGGCGGCCGTCTCCGACGAACGCCTGGATCAACTGGCCGAGATAGTTGATCGCCAGGGTCACCGAGGTGAACCCGCGCGACGCGAGCTGGTCGAGCACGATCTGCAGGATCGAGTGGCTGTCACCGATCGGCATCAGGGGTTTGGGTAGCGTCGTCGTATACGGCCGCAACCGCACTCCCTTGCCGCCTGCGAGGATCACCGCGTGCAACCTGACCTCCCCAAGGGCCGAGTGAACTACCGGTAGTGCCGGACCTGCCCGATCACCGGAACGAGACCGAGCGCGAACAGCGCCTGGAGCAGCACGATGCTGCCCAGGTAGAGCGAGGTGTCGACGAGCGCGGCGTCACCCTGCCCGAGCACGGGTGCGGCACCGAGCAGCGCGCCGACCCCGACGTGCAGCGCGACGACGAGCGCGATGGACAGGCACAGCCAGCCGTACCGCCCACGTCCGGCCAGCAGGAACGCCAGGTAGTAGGCGCCGGCGAGCGCGACGTGCGCGACCGTCATCACCGTGCCGGCGGCCGACAGCACCCCCGCGTTCCAGAGGCCGGCCAGCAGCGCCGCCCCGAGCACCGCCGGCACCGCGAGGCAGGCCGCGACGTCCCGGCCGATCATGCGCCAGACCGCGGCGACGAACTCGCCCGGCCGGCGGGCGCGCCGGGTCAACGCGATCGCGATCGCCGGGAACCGGCTGGTCCGCCACTCCACGAAGCCCATCGACACGAACAGCGGCATCGCGGCCGCCGCGATGTCCAACCGGCCCAACAGGTACGGCACCTGGGCGTGGAAGAGCAGCGCGGCCGAGCAGAGGCCGTAGCCGGCGACGCCGAGCAGCACGGACGCCTCCGGCCACAGCGGCTGCCGGGACGCCGGTTCCTCGGCGGTGGTGGTGGGCCGGGCGGCCCAGAGGGCCGCGGCGAGCGTCGCCAGCACACAGACCGCCGCCGCCACCACTGCCGACCGGCGCAGCGCCGTCCCGCCGACGACCAGGTAGGCCGTGCCGGACAGGACGACGGGAAACATCGCCACGGCCAGCCAGGACTCCCGCCGGTAGAAGATCAGCAGCGTGCTGGCCATCTGGTACGCGAGCTGGCCGACCATCATCACGGCCAGCGGCAGGCCACCGTACGGCAGCATCGCCGCGCCGAGCACCACGCCGAGCAGTGGACCGGTCAGCGCCGCCATCCGCAGTATCCGGCTCGCCGAACGCGCCCGGCGCTGGCCGAGCAGTTGGTACGCCGAGTACGCGGCCACGCCCGAGTAGATCCAGCCGAGTGTGCCGGCCAGGACCAGTCCGAGTACCAGACCCGGCCGCCCCACGACCGTCAGCACGGCCGGGAACGCCACGCCCGGCAGCAGGTAGAGCGGCCCGTGCGCGATCGTTCGCAGGCCGTCCCACCGGTGCGCGCCGGTCGTCGCCGACGTGCCCGCCTGGTCGTCGACCGGCGAGGGCGGCCCCATCCGCCAGAACACCTCGGAGGCGAGTCTGAAGACGTCGGCGTAGCCGTACTCGACCTGCGCGGTCCGGTCGGTGTGCCCGTCGGCCTCCAGCGCGGCGGCGACCTGCAGCGCGTCGACCACCCGGCCCAGCCGGGGCCGGACCCGCTCGACCAGGTCGTCCACCGGATCGGTGGAGATCCTCGGCAGCAGGATCGTGCGTTCGGTCTCGCGTGGCTGGGCGTCGCCGTGCGCCGGTGCCGCCTCGGCGGTCACCGTGCCGCCGCGTCGCCGGGTCGGGTCGGCGTCGTCGTCGGGGGAGGTCGGCACGGTCCGGTCGCCGGACGTCATCGCGACTCGCCGACGAGTCGAGGTGTCTCGTCCATCGGCTCGCCGGCGGGACCCGCCGACGCCGGCCGCCCGGGCCAACCGGACGGGCTCGGGGCACGACGCGGAACCGGCGCCGCGTTGGGCCGCTCCGGTGTCTCCCGGTCGCGCTGCCGGGGTAGCCGGGCGTTGACGGTGGCCACCCCGGGCCGGATCCTGTGGTCCGGAACCCTGACCCGGCCCTGCGCCTGGCCGCGTGGCGGAGCCAACGGCGCGGAGACCGTCGGTTGCGCGACGAGCCGCTCGTAGATGTCGCGGTACGCCTGGAGCGAACGTTGCAGCGTGAACCTCTCCAGGACCCGGGCCCGGGCGACCGCGCCGAGCCGCAGTCGCAGTTCCCGGTCGTGCAGCAGCTTCACGCAGGCGGCAGCGACGGCGGGTACGTCCCGCGGCGCGACGACGATTCCGGTGTCACCGACCGCCTCGGCGACGCCACCGACGTTGGTGCACACGGTCGGCCGCCCGCACGCCATCGCCTCCACCACGGTGTACGGGAAACCTTCGGAGATGCTGGTCAGCGCGACCAGGTTGCCGGCGTGGTAGGCCTCGACCGCGCTGCCGACCCGCCCCTCCAGGGTGGCGTGCCCGGCCAGTCCGAGTTCGTCGATCAAGGCTTGGCAACTGGCGTGGTAGACCTGGTTGGCGGCCGGCGTCCCGCCGAAGATGCGCAGCCGGGCGTTCGGAATCTCCGCGCGGACCAGCGCGAAAGCCCGGATCAGGGTGTGCAGGTCCTTGAGCGGGTCGATGCGACCCATGAACGAGATGGTCGGCGTCTCGGGTTCGCCGACGGCCGGAGGAAACTCGTCCGGGTCGACGCCGTTGTACATCGTCCACATCCGCTCGGGGTCGGCCCCGTTGTGCAACTGCCAGCGCCGGTTGTACTGCGAATGCGGCGCCAGCGCGTGGCTGATGAGATAGGCCGCGCCGGCCAGCGACCGGAAGAAGCTCAACACCAACACCCGCACCGGGTGCGGCGCCTTGTCGTGCAGATACGAGATGTAGCGTTCCCGCAGGTAGATGCCGTGCTCGGAGAGGACCAGCGGGGTTCCGTAGGCCCAGGTCGAGGCCATCCCGACGAGCATCGCCAGGCCGTTCATCGACGAGTGCACGATGTCGGCCCGGACCGGCGGCATGCTCAGCGGCCGCATCATGTGCGAGATGAGCCAGGCCGCCTCCAGCGCGTCGGCGACGGTGAGCGCGGGCCCGGCCTCGTCGACCCGGAGGCTGCGCCAGGCGTCCAGCATCATCCCCAGGGCCTGGTTGGAGAGCATGCCCCCGCTCAGGTCGCCACCGTCGGTGGCGTACTCGAACAGGCCGCGCAGGGCGAGCAGGAAGGTGCTCCGGTTGACCGCACCCGCCTGGGAGCGGGTCGACTCCAGCGGGGTGACCAGCGCACGCAGGAACACCTCGTAGGACTCGATGAACCCCACGCCGGGCCGCCCGGACCGGACCGGCAGCCCCCGCTGGGGGCGGCGGCCCGGCGGCCGTCCGCCCCACAGCGGGATCGAGTGCACCCGGTCCAGGTTCGCCGGCCGGTCGAAGACCGGCTTCTCGGTCCCGTCCACGGTGAGCGCCACGACCTCCCACCGGTGGTCCGGCATGCCCCGGATGAGCTGCTCGCACCAGACGCTCACGCCGCCCATGGCGTACGGGTACGTGCCTTCCGAGACCAGTGCGATCCTCACCGAGTGCTCCCGTTCACTTGCGCGTCACCGGATGTCCCGCCCGGTCAGGGGCGGGGGGCGGCGTCGAACGTCACGGCGGTGTTGGCCGTGAGTGTCACCGGGACGGTGACGTCGGTGCCGTACGTGGTGGCACCCGCGGTGGCGCTGGTCACGCCGCCGAGTTGGACCGTGCCGGCGGCCGGCGAGGTCACCGTGATGGTGTCGGTGCTGCGGTCGTAGACCGCCTCGACCCCGGCGTCGAGCGCGGCGAAGTGGGCCGTACGCGCCCGGCCGTACGCGGCGATGTCCACCCACGACGAGTTCAGCAGGGGTACGGAGTAGTACGACTCGTACTTGGTCAGCACCGCGTCCACCCAGTCGGTGAGCAGGGTCTCTCCGGCCCCGTAGTCGCGCACGTTGGCGATGTGGAACGTGTGCGCGTAGATCGAACCCGACGCGACGTGCTGTAGCGCCACCCCGGCCTCGTAGTCCAGGAGTTGCTGGTAGGTGCGGTCGGTGGGCCAGTACGGGAAGAGTCCGTTCGGACCGTAGAAGGAGTTGTAGAAGACCGTCTGCTCGGCCGGGGTGGTGGTGTGGTACGCGATGTTCGTCGGCCAGGCCGGTACCACCAGGATGCTCGACTCCAGCGGGTGCACGATGCCGGCGTTGAAGTTCGCCGGTTTGTGGCTGGTGAACGACATGTTGCCCACCACGGCGGTGACGCCGAGATCCTCCGCAGCCTGGAGCAGCGCCGGGTTGGACCCTTCCAGCCCGTGGTCGGTCGGCGCGCCGGTGTCGTCGTCCGGATCGTCGTTGTAGACCCCGAGGCCGGAGTACTCGGGGGTCTTCAGCACGCTGTTCGGAGGGTTGAGCCCGATCGCGATGCCCGCGGTCCGGTTGTCGTCGATCTCGCTGTAGGAGGTGGCGTAGTTCGTCGCGTTCAGCTCGGGGTGGTTCAACGTGTGGTTGATCCACCGGAAGTTGTTCTTGAGGCACTTGGTGGTGGCGGTCAGGGTGGTGGCGTCACCGTTGGGGCTGCACGTACTGCCGGCGAACGGGTCGATGTCGGCGCCGTTGTACGCGATGTTGAAGGTGAATCCGGCCGCCAGCGGGTGTGCGGAGCGCAGCGCGGTCTGCTGCGCGTCGAGGTTGACCGTGTCGTGGCCGCTGACCTGGAACCCGGGGGTGTACTCGACGGTCCCGTTCTCCAGGTAGTGGTCCGAGGTGTTGAACCAGTCGTCGATGTCGACGTTGAGGTGGTGCTTCTGCTCGCCGAGGTACAGGCCCTTGCTCGCCCACCGGACGAGACCGTAGACCAGCAGGTCGGAGTGGAGCAGGAACTGGTTCGAGGTGAACGTCAGCGCGATCCGCTCCCGGCCGTCGGTGGAGGTGGTGAGTACGGCGAGCACGTCGGAGCCGTTGGTCATCAGGGCCTGGGCGGCGCAGCCGGGCCGGATGGCGGTGCGGTAGACGTACGACTGGGTCACGGGGATCTGGGCGGCACTGTCAAGATAGTCGAAGACCGCGGCACCGTCGTTCGTCAGCGAGACCGGCAGGGGAGTGTCCCCGACCCCACCCTCACTGACGCCGGTGAGGCAGTGGTCCTCCGGCCAGGTCCCGTAGCTGGTGTAGAGGGATGCCTGCCGGACACCGAAGTTGCGCTCGTACGCCCAGAGGGTGTTCCACTCCGTGCTGCTCAGGCCGCTGATGTAGCTGCCACCGGACTCGTACAGAAGCATGCTGTTGGTGAGCAGGATCGCGTTGTAGTTGCCGACGCCGTCCGGACGCACCAGCGTGCTCGGGGAGAGCGGGTCGGTCGCCGAGTAGAGGACGTCGTAGGAGGCACCGAGCCGGTCGAGCATGGTGGTGAGAGTGGGTACGCCGAAATCGTCCGTGTTGGTCGCCACGATCAGCGCCCTGAGCGCGACCTGGTCGTTGAGACCCTGGACGCCGAGACTGCGGCCCTGGGCGGTCGCCTTGGACGGATCCAACCGGACGGTGCCGGACTTCTTGGGCAGCGGGCCGGGGCGGGCCGGCTTCGGGCTCGCGACCTCGCCGAGGCCGGGGATGGCCGGCGGCTGGGCGGGCGTGGTGGGCGGTCCGGCGATGCCGGGAGTCTGGCTGCCGAGGACGACCGCGAGCGCGGTCAACCCGGCGAGGGCGAGTCTTGTCACACGCTGGCGAGTAGGCCCGGTGTGGACCATGTACTGACCTCCGATGAGGAGAAGACCGGTTAGCAGTCCATCGAGGACTAGCGAAGTGTCACGAAGGCTATCAATGATCACTGTCGTCGCCGAAAAATGCGGGTGTCGTCTCTTCAATTGACGCGGGCATGGCATGAATGCTAGGACCACCGCCTTTCGAAGCCTGCTTGCAGTGATATGTCCCAGTAGGAGCTTGCATGACTTTCGAGCACTTCGGTGGCAACCGTTCCGGCCTCCAGTGGCTAACAGAATGCCCTCTGACGTGGCCTTTCGTCGACGGTCGACAAATGGGTGATCGAGAACGGGGTCCAGTTTGCCTGGGTTTCTCCGCAGAAACTACATGCGCCCCCAACTCAAATCGACGATCAAGCTATGGCCTGCAGAACCTCATCCGTTCGCGGGAATTCCGACAACCATCAGCACGCTGTTATGCGCTGTCCAGCCTTGCCGTCACACGGCCGTACGGACATATCGAGCTGATGGGTTAACGGCTCGCGACGTTGCATGGTCGGGGCATGGACAGCAGACCTGCGGGATGCGGGTCGGGGTAGGATGCTCGCGATCCTCGTTCCGACGACGGTGGCCGCCCCTGTCGACCGACTCGCGACCAGCGTCCCGGGCATGGGCCGCCGGGCCGCTCCGGCAATTCCTGGATAGGCGATTCCAAAGTCCGAGTACTGGATGCCGAGGTCCCGCACGCGCTGTCAGCTGCAGATCCAGCCTGATGGCCCTGTGAGCGTGTGGATCGGGAGATTCGAGATGCTCTGCGGCATGGCGCCGACGGCGACGGTGATCGAACGCCGAGGGCAGCGCTGAGCCCAGGACACGCATTTGCGGACGACGCCTCGACGCCGGTCGGACCGCGTTCGGATCGCACCTCGGACACGTCGAGGACCAGCCGAAATGCTCGATAGTCACGCTATGGAGTTCGGCAGCGTATCGCACGCCGAACAAAACCACTACGGTCAGATCGACAGGCATCGAATCGCGCATCTGGTTGCCGAATCGGTAGGCATCCTCGGCCGGGCCGTTCGCGGTCGGAACCACCTCAGCGCTCCCTCGCTCGGCAGGGATGGCAGTCAGCGGCTTTCGTGGGATTGGTCGAGGGTGTCCCGTCTCACCGTGCTCTCGGCGACTGGATCACCGCCTTGGGCCGGTACCCTTGGTTGGTACAGACTGTGTGCATATGTCCGCTAACCGAGGGGTGACCATGCCCGATCACGCGTCCGGCGACATCGACCTCGCTCGCCTGCGGGAGGTTCTCGACGGACCGTGGGCCGAGGTCCGCAACGCGCACCGGCGGCACCTCGATGCGCGCTTCCTTCCGGTGTACGGCGAGACCGGTGACCAGGCACGTGAGCGGATCTCTCGACTGCTCTCCGAACTTCCCCTCGAGCTGGGGATCGCGTCGGCGTTCCCCGCCGAGTACGGCGGCAGATCCGACGTGGGGGGCTCGGTCGTCGCCAGCGAGATGCTGGCGCAGGTCGACCTGTCGCTGATGGTCAAGGCGGGCGTGCAGTGGGGTCTGTTCGGCGGCGCTGTCGCAGCCCTGGGCACCCGACGGCACCACGACGCCTATCTGCGGGACATCATCTCGGGCAAGATCCTCGGCTGCTTCGCGATGACCGAGACCGGCCACGGCTCCGACGTCCAACGGCTGCGCACCACCTGCGCGTACGACCCGCAGACGCAGACCTTTGAGCTGCACACTCCGCACGAGGCGGCGCGCAAGGACTACATCGGCAACGCGGCCCGGGACGGGCGGATGGCGGTGGTCTTCGCGCAGCTGATCGCCAACGGGCGGCGGCACGGCGTGCACGCGTGGCTGGTCCCGATCCGCGACGCTGCGGGTAACCCGCTGCCCGGCGTGACCATCGGCGACGCCGGGCCCAAGGCCGGCCTGCACGGCGTCGACAACGGACGGCTCAGTTTCGACCATGTGACGGTGCCGCGTGACATGCTGCTGGACCGGTACGGCCAGGTCGCGGAGGACGGGACGTACACCAGCCCGATCGAGAACGACTCACGGCGCTTCTTCACCATGCTCGGCACGCTGGTCCGTGGCCGGGTGAGCGTGGGCGGCGCCGCGTCGGCGGCCACCAAGTCGGCGCTGACCATCGCGGTGCGCTACGGCGACGTCCGCCGCCAGTTCGGCATTCCCGATGCGGACCGGGAGGTGCTGCTCAACGACTACCTGGCCCACCAGCGCAAGCTGCTTCCCGCCCTGGCCACCACGTACGCGTTGCACTTCGCCCAGGCCGAACTGGTCGCCGCGCTGCACGAGTTGCAGGGTGGCGACGACCCGGTAGACGAGCATCGGCAACGGGAGCTGGAGTCCCGGGCCGCTGGTCTCAAGGCCGCGCAGACGTGGCACGCGACCCGCACCATCCAGATGTGCCGCGAGGCGTGCGGCGGCGCCGGCTACATGGCCGAGAACCGGCTACCCGGACTCAAGGCTGACACCGACGTCTTCACCACCTTCGAGGGCGACAACACGGTGCTGCTGCAGCTGGTGGCCAAGGGGCTGCTCACCGGCTACCGGGACGAGTTCGGCTCGTTGGACGGCTGGGGGCGCGCATCCTTCGTCGCCGAGCAGGTCCGCGCGATGGTGCTCGAACGCACCGCCGCGCGGTCGGTCATCGAACGGCTGATCAGCGCCGTGCCCGGCCGCGACGAGGAGGTTGCCGTCACCGACCGCGGCTGGCAGCTCAAGGTGTTCGAGGACCGCGAGGACCACCTCCTCGACGGCGCGGTCCGTCGCCTCCGCAACGGCGCGGCCACGAAGAAGGACCGTCCCTTCGACATCTTCAACGACGTTCAGGACCACGTCCTGGCCGCTGCCGCCGCGCACATCGACCGGGTCACCCTGGAGGCGTTCGTCGCCGGCATCGAGGGCACCGCCGACCCGGCGGTCCGGGCGCTGCTCTCCCGGGTCTGTGACCTGTACGCGCTCAGCGTCATCGAGGTCAACAAGGGATGGTTCCTGGAGCACGCCCGGCTCACGCCGGCCCGCTCGAAGGCGATCACCGGCGTGGTGAACGGACTACTCAGAGAGCTGCGTCCGCACATGCGGACGCTCGTGGACGGTTTCGCCATTCCGGAGGAGTGGCTGCACTGCGCCATCCTGCGCGAGGAACCCCACCGGCAGGAGACCATGGCCGCCCACGACGCCGCCAGTGATCCGCAGGCAGTCCCGGCGTAGGTGGCGAGGAGGCCATGCCCCATCGATGGGCATGGCCTCTGTTCGGACGACTGTGTGTACCGTCGGGCTCGGGTCAGCTGTACGAGATCGCCGTCAGGGTGCAGGTGCGGACCCACGGCCCGGGGTTGACCGGCCTCCGGTCGCAGGACCAGGTCGAGTTGATCGGCGAGGTGCCCGGGGTCAGGCTGTAGGTAGAGCCCTGCCAGCTGCCCTCCGGGTAGAACTCGTAGCCGTAGTACTCGCTCCAGTTCAGGTAGCACCGCACGTCCAGCTTGATGCTGGTTGCGCTCGCGGGGATCACCTTGGTCCATGTCCTGGTCGGGTTGGTCGGACTGAACGGTGAGACGGAGTCCATCGGAAGCCATCCGGGGCCGGGTGCACCGGGCCACCCGCCGCCGTCCACGCCCAGGTACGGCCCGACCGGAGGCACCGGTGACCCGTAGCAGGTCGTGCTCCCGTAGATGATCCGGGTACCGTCGGCCACGGCCGGCGGCGGCGCTGCGGTAACCGCCGCGACCATGGTCGTAGCCAGCAAGCCGAGGGTGGCTGTGATTCGCCGTAGTTTTCCAGTAGCCATCAACGCGCGACCGTCCTTCCTCTGGGCACTCCGGTCGGATGCTTGAGGGCATCCTCGTTCGCCGATAGCGTTGACGGCGTTCGGGATGGACAGGTGCGGACGACCGGGGCCAACGTGGCAGGTAGCGACGGTACAGCCGTCCGATGCGCCGGACAGCGCCGGACAGCGCCGGGGACCGCCGGTGTCCGTTGACGACGGCCGCCTGCTGCTGCGGCAACTCTGTGACGATCTGCGGCTGCTCCGGTTGCAGGCGGGCGGACCGAGCCTGCGCAGCCTGGCGATGCGGGTACGGCTGGGCAAGAGCCAGTTGGGGTCGATCGTCAACGGCCGGATCGGACGGCTGCCCGACTGGGAGGTCGTCCGGGGCGTGGTGGACGGCTGCCGCCAGTACGCCCAGGACCGTGGCCGGCTGGACCGGCTGTCGGTGGCCATCGGGATCGAGGAGTTCTGGCGCCCGCGGTATGCCCTGGTGGACTACGCCTTGCAGCAAGCCGCGCGGCAGCGGCCACCGGCGCCACCACCACCACCGGCGCCACCACCACCAGCGCCGCCGCGACCGGCGCCGCCGGCTCGGCTGGTGACGGTACCCCGGCAGTTGCCGGCCGCCACGCGGCACTTCGCCGGGCGGGCCGGTCCGCTGGCCGCGCTGAACGCGCTGCTGGCCGACGCCGCCATCGCGAACACCGCGGTGATCTCGGCGATCGGGGGCACCGCCGGGGTCGGCAAGACGGCCCTGGCCGTGTACTGGGCACACCGGGTCGCCGACCGCTTCCCCGACGGGCAGCTCTACGTCGACCTGCGCGGTTTCGGTCCGGCCGAGCCCGCGATGGAGCCGGCCGAGGCGATCCGTCGCTTCCTCGACGCCCTCGGCGTGCCACTGCGGCGGATTCCGCCGGAGCCGGACGCACTGGCTGCCCTGTACCGAAGCGAACTTGCCGGTCGGCGGCTGCTTGTCGTGCTGGACAATGCCCGCGACGGCCCGCAGGTCCGGCCGTTGCTGCCCGGCGCTGCGGGCTGCCTGGTCCTGGTCACCAGCCGCGATTCGCTCACCGGACTCGTCGCCGCCGAGGGCGCCCAATCCGTCACCGTCGATCTGCTCACCCGGGACGAGGCACGGCAGCTGCTGGCCCGCCGACTCGGCAGCGCGCGGATCGCCGCCGAACCCGACGCGGTGGACGAGATCATCACGCGGTGCGCCCGGCTGCCGCTGCCGCTGGCCATCGTCGCCGCCCACGCCGCGACCCGCCGGGTGCCGCTCGGCGAGCTGGCCGAGCAACTCGGCGACGGTAGGCAGGCGTTCGGGCTGCTCGACACCGGCGATCCGAGCACCGACGTCCGCGGGGTGTTCGCCTGGTCGTACCGGGCGCTCGCGCCGGCCGCGGCGCGCGTGTTCCGGCTGCTCGGCCGCCATCCTGGTCCGGACGTCACCGCGTCCGCCGTGGCCAGCCTCGCCGCGCTGCCGTTGCCCGACGTGCCGCCGCTGCTGGCCGGACTGACCCGCGCCAACCTGCTCACCGAACCCGCCCCCGGTCGGTACGCCTGCCACGATCTGCTGCGCGCCTACGCCGCTGGCCTGTGCGACGTCCTGGAGACCCAGCCGGACCGGGAGGCCGCGACCGGCCGTATCCTCGATCACTATTTGCACACCGCCGGCGTCGCGGACCGGCTCCTGCATCCCTATCGAGACGCCGTCACCCTCGAACCTCCCCGGCTGGGCGCCACGCTGGATCATCTGAGCACGCCGGACGCCGCCCGTGCCTGGCTCGCCGCCGAGCTTCCGGTGCTGCTCGCGGCGGTGGACCACGCCGTGACCGGCGGGTACCACCGACACGCCTGGCAACTCGCGTGGATCCTGGCCGGCTATCTCGAACACAGTCGACGCTGGCCCGACCAGCTCGCCGCCGGCGACGCGGCGACGATCGCCGCGGGCCGGCTCGCCGATCCGCGCGCGTCGGCCATCGCGCACCGGATCCTGGCCCGTCCGTACATCGAGACCGGTCGTCACGCCGACGCTCACACACACCTCGAACGCGCCCTCGCCCTCGACACCGGCAGCGGTGACCTCGCCGGGCAGGCCCACGATCACCATCTCCTCGCCTACCTCGGGGAACGGCAGGGCCGGTACGCCGTCGCTCTCGACCACACCTGGCAGGCCCTGGCGCTGTACCGCAGGGCGGACCACCGGCACGGGCAAGCCTCCGCCCTCAACGCGGTCGGTTGGTTCCAGGTCCACCTCGGCGACCACGCCCAAGCCGTCGCTGCCTGCCAGGAGGCTCTCACTCTGCTCCGCGGGCTGGGCGACCGCCGCGGCGAGGCGGCGACGTTGGACAGCCTCGGCTACGCGTACCACCATCTCGGTGACTACCCGCGTGCCGTCACCTGTTTCCGGCAGGCGGTGGTGCGGCTGCGGGCACTCGGCGAGCGCTACCCGGAAGCGAGCACACTCATCCACCTTGGCGACAGCCACCGGCTCGCGGGCCAGCCGGGCGCGGCGCGGTCCGCGTGGCGCCGGGCACTGGCAATCCTCACCGACCTCGACCACGCAGACGCGGAAGGGGTCCGGGCGAGGCTCGCCTCCGCTGACCCCTAGGGGCTGGATGAGCGGGTGCGGGACCTGCGGTTACCGTGATCGCATGGCCAAGCCGACCCGCTGGGTGACCGAGACGAAGCCGGGACACTCGCAGTGGTACATCGAACGCTTCCGCCGGCTCGCGGCCGAGAGGGCGGATCTGGCCGGCGAGGCGCGGCTGCTGGATGCCCTGGTTCCGCCGCGTGCTCGGATCCTGGACGCCGGCTGTGGCACCGGTCGGGTGGGTGCCGAACTCGCCACCCGCGGGCACCGGGTCGTCGGTGTGGACGCCGACCCGGCCCTCGTCGAGGCGGCCCGCGTCGACCATCCGGGTCCCCGCTGGCTGGTGGGTGATCTCGCTGAGCTGGACCTCGCCGCCGAGGGCGAGCCGGAGCCGTTCGACGCGGCGGTGTGCGCGGGCAACGTGATGGCGTTCGTCGCACCGGGCACGGAGCGGGCGGTGTTGTCCCGGATCGCGGCGCACGTGCGCCCGGACGGGATTGTGGTGGTCGGCTTCGGCACCGATCGGGGTTACCCGCTCGCCGACTTCGACGCCGACGCCCGCGCCGCCGGCTTGCGCCAGGAGCACCGCTTTGCCACGTGGGATCTGCGCCCCTGGCGGGACGGCGCCGACTTCGCGGTGACCGTGCTGCGCCGGCCGGCCGACTGACGACCTCGACGACGACCGCCGGTGCCCCGGCGGCCCGCAGGTGGTCCAGGTAGTCGACCACCTCTGCGGGGACGGCCGAGGCATTGACGGTGGCCGACCGCGATGCAGAGCTGGCCCGCTATTGGCTTCCGCGCGGATCACGCCTGCTTCATGCTGATCTGCTTGGGCACGGGCTGCGGACCTGCCGCAGCAGTCAGTGACCTCGGTCCCGGCGGAGAAAGCACGACAGAAGCTGCATGAACTCGTGCGGGTGCTCGACCGCCGGCACGTGCGGCGCAACGGCCGAGCCCGTGCAGACGGACATCGGCCAGGTGTTCGAGCAGGGGCAGGGTTGCCGTCCCGAGCGGGGTGACCCGGTCCTCGGCGCCGTGGACGAGCAGCACGGGCGCGCGCGGATCCCTGCCAGCGTTTGCGCCGAGAGGGTGAGCTGGTCGACCCATCGTGCCCTAGGTGGAGGGAACAACGACTCGAACGCGGCCGCCCCCGCTCGCATCGCAGCTGCACGGGCAGCGACGGCGGAATCGGACACGAGCGCTTGGTCGAGGACGAGGCGACTATCGTCGATCACCACCTTGCGGGGATGCCTCCCGACCTGGCCGACGTCGTCAGAAGTGATTGTGCTGCGTGTTGTTGTCGCCGACCTGGACGCCTTTCGATCCGGTGACCGTGATGTTGTACCTCGATGACGGGGAGGGGGGCAGCGGGTTTGGGGCTAGCGGCGGCTCGGTAGCGCCTGCCGGGCTGCCTACGTGGCCGGGACTGGCGGGGGCGCTCGGCTGTTCTCCGAATGCGGCCATCAAGTGCCTTTTCAGGGTCGGTACGGTGAGGCTCCCGGTCGCCTCCGGGTCGAGGATGGATGAGTGATTTCGACTACTGGGACCCCAGCGAACCGTACACGCCAACACCAGGCGAAACAGGCGGATCGGTGCTCGGCGTCGACGGCGACCGAGTCCTGACCTACGAGCCGACCACCAGGTGCTTCATCCTCGCCGCCCAGACGAAGCGGTTCGCGGCGGTGCATCCGCCGCGCTGCGACCTCCCGTTCGCGCTGAACCTCAAAGTGCTCGATGGCAACTGGTCCAGCTTGTCGCCCGACGGCCGTACGGTGGCGCTGCCCGGCGCGGGTGGCACGCCGGCCCTCATCCCGCTTGATGAGCTGTTCGGCGACGGGACGCCCCGGCCGGTCACCAACCTCGGCCACGACGTGTCCCAGCTGCGGTGGCGCGGCGGGAGCGAGGTCGTCGCCTTGGAGGCCGACGGCCACGGGCGGCTAGCCGTCTGCACCGTTGCCACCGTCACGTGCTCGGCGACCGATGCGCCCATGCGGAACGACCTCGACCGGACGCAGCTCGTTGTCCGCCTCGGCTAAGAACTCCTAACCAAATGATGGTGGGCGTATCCGGTGGAGGTGAGGATCGTTCTGTCTGGATGTGAGGAGGGGTGAGGAGCCGCCGTGAACTGCTGGCGCAGGCTGCGGGTCTGAAACGACGCCGGTGTGGCAACGACTCCACGAAGTTTCTCCTGGCCAAGCTCCGAGCCGCCGGTCACCTGGACATGTCCCGGGCGGTGATCGACGGCCCCCACATACGCGCGCTCAAAGGGGGCCCAAAACCGGGGACCGAGCCCGGTCGACCGCCGCAAGCCAGGCTCGAAACCCGATCATGCCCCAGCCCCACCGCCGGCACCACGTCGACCAGCTCAACGGCGGTGACGGCATTGTGGAACCGCGCAGGCCGGCTCACTCCTCCATGTACTCAATGGGGATGCTGCGATAGCCGGGCACCGTCGTCGGGATCCGCAGGGCCTCGGCCTGCGCCGACTGGACCAGCGTGTGCAGCAAGGTGTTGAGCATGTTGGTGATGGCGGCCGTGTCGTCGACCGCGGCGTCGAAGGCGCCCTTGGTGCCGATGCGGGCCAGCACCGCTTCGACCGCGTTGCCGAAGCCGAACGAAACGGTGTGTGGCCGGCGCTTCCAGCCGGCATCGGTGAGCGCGTTGAACTGGGTGGCCCAATCTTTGTCACTGGGCGCGCCGTCGGTGAGGATAAACACCGCGGGACGCAGCACACCCCGCCCGGCGGCGATCAGTTTAGCGACGTCCTTTTCGATGCGCTGCCGGACCAGTGCGAACATCGCACCGTAGTTGGTCACCCCGGTGCAGGCGAGCTGCGGTAGGTGGGTCATGTCGTCGAGACTCGTCATCTCGAGAACGACGTGCGGCCCGGTGTTGAACGTGATGATCGAGACATGCGCGAACTCGGCGACCCGGGGGCTGTCGGCCACGTTGGTGACCACGCGCTGCACAGTCTTGTTGAGCAGGTCGGTGTGCTTCTCCATCGAGCCGGACGTGTCCACCACGAGATAGACCGGCAGGCACTTCTTCTTGACGGCGGTGTCACTCACGATTTAGCCATACCCTTCGCAACGGTTCACAGGAGATCAGACGAGCCAGTGCACGACGGCTACGACGCCGAAGGCCACAGCGGCGATGAGGAAAAGAAGCACCCCGCAGCCGAACGCCGTCGTGCCCGCCGTGACGTCTTGTTGAGTGGTCGCCGAACCATTCGGGGGCGCGGGCTTCGGAGTCGCCGGCTGCGAGGTGGACGCGGTCGCGCGTGCGGGCCGGGTCTGTTGCGGGGCCGGCTTCGTCCGCTTGACCGACGGGCTCCACTCGACCCAATCCACGACGCCGGTCGTATCCTGCGGTCTCGTCGATGGCGCCGGCGACATGGTACCGGTGAAGGCCGCGGCGAGCTCGGCGAGCGGCGGACGGGCGTCGCGGCGGGCTTCGACCAGGATACGCCGCAACGTGGCGGGCGCCGCCCCGGACATCGCCGACAGCGCGGCGGTCAGCGGCTCGACGTCGCGCACCGTAGTCAGGCACCGCGCGATCAGCAGCGCCGCCCGGTAGCGGTCGGTGTAGTTGTCCACCTTGGTGCCGGGTGGCGTCTTCGGATCGTCGAAGTTCGGGGTGATGACGTAGTCTCGCGGTCCGAATGAGCAGCCGTCGATGTCCAGCAGAAACACCTCGTGCTTGACCGGCTGCCAGAAGGCGTTCGCGTAGGACCAGTCGGCATAGACCAGCCCGCGCTCCTCGAAGAGCGCGGCGATCCGTGCGAGAGTGGTGCACATCGTCGCCCGCTCGGCGGCCGGTTGGGCCGGGATGGCGCGCTGGGTGAGGAACCTGTCCGGCTTGGCCAGCAGGTCGATCTCCAACGTGGTGCGGCGGGCCGGGTTCTCGACGTCCGTCGGGGAGCGCCACGCGACGGTGAAGGCATCCGGCGCCCGCGGCAGCAGCACGCCCACCGTGTCGCCGCCGTCGGTGACCCGGCTGCTCGGCCAGGCGGTGGCCGTCTCGACCAAGCGGCGCTGGTCCCGGCTCATCGCGGAGGGTTCCGCGATCAGCCGGTCGAGCGCCGCGCTGTCCGTCTGGCGGCGTACCTCGAGGGTGTACTTCTTGAACAGGAGGGACGGCGCCGCCGGCACCACCCAGACCCCCTCGCACTGGCCGCCGTTGGCCAACGGTGTGTCCGGGAGCCGGCCGAGCTGTCCGATCTCGACGACTGCGGGGAAACGGGTGGCGGTCACCGGCGGTCATCGCTCTGCCCGGCCCAGACCACCACACTGGTCCGGTCGTCCTGCTGTCCCGGCGCGTCGAAGTCGACATCGAGGGCGAACGACGCCAGCGGCGGTGGCTCGGCCCACCGGGCGTGCAGCCACTGCGCAAACCCATCGACCTCGGCCAGCGCGTCGCTCACGCCGTCGGTCATCACCGCGAAGACCGCGCCCGGCTTGATGGTGAAGGTCTTCTGCACCACGGCGTCCGGGTAGTGCGGCAGGAACTCGCGCAGGACGTTGCCGTCGAAGGCGGATTTCGGCCCGCCGATCATGGCCTTCCAGCCGTTCGCGACGCGGTACCAGGCCTCGGTGTCGCCGAGCCGGCACGTCCAGAGCGAACGACTGCCGTCAGGATGGGGACGGGCGTCGACCACCGCGACGGTCAGCGTCGTCCGCACGTCGCCGGCGGTGAGGCTGCGCTCCTCGGCCGACTGGATCATGGCGCTCGCGATGCGTTCGTAGAGCTTGGTGGCGGGCAGCGACTCCGGGCACCGCCCGGAGTCGAGATGCCGGCGGACCAGCGCGACGGCCTGGCCGGTGGCGGCCTGAGCCCCGAGTTCGGCACGCGAGCTGTCGGCCATGCCATCGGCCACCGCGATGATCAGGTGCCGGCCGTCGCGGTCCTGGGCGACGCGGTAGGCGTCCTGCCGGGGCAGCGCAGGGTGCTCGCACCGGTGGCCGGCGCCGACCACGGAAGCGCCCCGCACGTGCAGATCGCCGACCACGGCCTGGTCCGCCGCCAGGCCGGACGGCGAGGCCGAGCCGGCCGGCAGCCGCCACTGCCGGGCGGCAGCCGGTGAGCCTCTGCCGAACCGCGGCGGGTACGCGGTCGCCGGATTCTGCGGCGCGATGACGACCGGCGGTCCCGTGCGCGGGTGCCGGGGAGTCGTTGGCAAGCCGCGTGGGGAGCCGGTGCTGATCTGGCCGTCGCCCTGCGGCTCCGTCGCGAGCGGGACATCGCACTGAACGGGCGGCAGCGCCGCCCGTGGATCGAGAACCTGCCGGACCCGCGAAATCACCCGGCCGGCGAGTTCGCGCACCCCGCCTGCCGGCCGCACCTGGCCGTCGCCATCACTGATCGTCAACTCAGTGGTCCGCTTCGCCGGTGCTGCGCCGCGGCTTGAACTCTTGCCACCCGACCACGCCGGTGGAGTCGGTGCTCTCGCCGGGCACTGCGGACCCCGCCTGGGCGGTCGCCGGTTCCGGCGCCGGGGACAGTCCGGCGGCCGGCCGCAGCGCCTCCTGCTGGGGCAGGTCGAATGAGTACCAGGTCGTCGCGGGCGCCGCCCCGCAGCTCGGCCCGGCGCCGTCGGACGGGCCGCCCCCGGTCATCGAGGCCAGAAGGTTCTTCACGGCCGCGTCCCGGAGGGGCTCGGCGTCGACGTCCTGGAAGATGCCGTTTTCCAGCATCTTGTCGACAATCGCGGCGGCGTTGGCGAAGCGGGCCTGCTGCCGCTGCTCCAGCTCGGACTGCCGGTCGCGCATCATCTGCAGCACGGTCAGCGACTGATCCGGGTGGTGCCGCAGAAACGTGGTGATCAGCCCGAACTCGCCCTGCACCATGGCCGCGACCGCGGTGTGCCGTTCACGCTCCAGTTCCTGCTCGTTGCGCAGCTCCTGGGTGTTGAGCGCGTGGCCGCGCTGAGCGAGTGACAACTTCCGGTCGATCTCCTTGTGCTCCTGAAGGTACTGCTTGGCGGCATCGTCGTGAGTCACGTGCGCGCTGATGCTCTCGATCACCACGCCCAGGTTCGGCAGTTCCAGCGGCCGCCCGGCGACGAGCTGATTGCACCCGGCCTCCACCGGGGCGAACTTGTCGATGTCGTGGCGCCGGCTGATTTCCCGCATCCGGGTCATGACGTAGTGGACGACCGACGGCTCCACCCGCCCGTCGGCCCGCTCCACGATGATCTTCGCGGCGTCGGCAACCCGCCACCCGACAACGGCGTTCACCGCGAAGAAAAAGGAGTCGTCGCGGGACGGGAGACGGTCGTTGATAGTGACGGTCTGGTGTGCCGAGTCGATCTCGCACATCGTCCGGTAGCGGCCGGAGAGCAGCTCCCAGCGCGACAGCGGGCGACCGGGGCACTCCACCGTGCCGTCGACCGTGGTGTAGACAACAATCACGCTGAAGGACCGGACCGGCTTCCACAGGTGGAAGCGGGCGACCGGGGTCTCCTTCAGGACTATGGAGCGCGGCATGGTGGTCCTCACTGGTTGATCGAGAGTTCGGGGCGGCCGCCACCTGGCGGCTGCCCGACGGCGCTCAGGACCGCGGCGGCGGTGAGTGGTGCGTACGTCGTGCCGGAGCGCGTCAGCCACGACCGGGCGGTGACACCCAGGATCTTGGCGGTGCGGGTGCTGCCAGCCGCCGCGACCGCGAAGAGCGTGACCAAGGCCCCGCGGATCGCCTCCTCGCCCTCCGCGACGCCGGCCCAGATGCCGGCGACCGTCCGGGCGTCTTGCGCGAAGAGCCGGCCGTTGAGGGTGTGGAACCACGCAGACGCCAGCACGTTGCGGATCCGGTGGTCGGCGGCGGACAGGGCGAGCAGCAGCGGCCCTTCCCGCGGGTAGACCAGGTCGGTGGCCAGGGTGAGGAAGGCCAGCTCTCCCGTGGGCGTGCGCGGGTCGATGCCGTTGCCCATCCAGCGGACCACGAGCTCGAGAATCGGGCCGGTCTTGCCGTGATCGGCATCGACGAGTTCGGCGAGGCTGTAGGAGATTGCCAGTCCCACCTCGGCGCTTCCGGTGACTGCCAGGCGGTTGAGCCGGTCGAGCGCCCGGTCGGGGAAGTCGCCGCCCAGCGCGGCGCCGTAGGCCCGGGCCGCCGCGGCCTGCAGTTGCCACGGCGCGCTCGGCGCCGCCCACTCGTCGACCAACGCCAGCACCTGGTGCTGCAGTTCCGGCCGGTTGCCCGGGTCCTGCAGCGCGTACGCCGCGAGTTCCCGGCGGCGCTCCGAGCGGCTGCGGGCCCACGGCCGGATGACCGTGCGCAGGATGTGCTCGAAGGCGCGTTCGGCCAGCACGCCGACACCCGCCGCGGCCCGAATCCGGACCGCGTCATCCGGATGCCCAGCGAGGTCGCGCAGCCACTCCAGCAAGTTGTCGCGGACGTCGTCGTACTCGTCAGACACCAGCCGCAGCACGATGGGCGGATAGTCGCTGTTCAGGAACCGGATCACCTGAGCCGGCACCGTACCCAGTCGGCTCGGCACGTCCTCCCAGGTCAACCCGGCGCGGATCGCGTTGATCCGGGCGGTCCGGCTCTCGCCGAACTTGTCGGGTCCCGCCGTGCTGGTCACCGAGGGCACCTCCAGCAGCTTCGCCAGTGACTCGGCGGTGGCCGCGACGGTCTGGTAAGGAAGACCGTCGAGCAGGGCCAGCGAGATCGCCAGAGCCTTGAGCGAAGTGGTCGGTAGGCTAAGGAACCAGCCCTCGACCTCGCGCTCCATCGAGCGTCGCATGCGGGCGCGCACGGCTTCGACGTCCGGCCCGCCCGTGCCCCAACTCTCGTGCAGGTGCCAGGCCAAAGCGGCGACCCGGTCACACGGGCTGTCCGCGGTGATCTCCTCGGCGAAAAGTTTCGTGACGTCGGAATGGTCGAGTGCCTGCGCGCAGCGGGAGGCGCCGACCAGGTAGGTCAGCCGGGCCCGGAGCACCTCCCGATGCGCGGGCGCCGGGCCGAGCGTCACCACGAACTGGTGCACGCCCGGGTCCCGGAAGGTGATCTCATCGCTGACCGTGATGACCACTCGGGAGCGAGGATCTAGTTTGCTCTCGAGGTCGGTGAGCGAGGCGGCGGTGAGAGCCTGCGCGACGGCCGGCGTCATCTCCTCGACCAGGTGCGCGGTATCGGCCTTGACGGTCCGGGCGATCTCCTCGGGCAGCACCGTCGGCTTATAGGCGAGGAACTGGAAGATCCCGGCCTCGGCGCACAGTCGCATGGCCGCCGCGGACTTACCCCGGCCGCGGGGCGCCTGAATGATGACGAGCCGGCGCGATCCGGCGGCCGAGGCGAGCTTCGGATAGGCCTCGCCCACCGCGTATCCGTACCGGGCGAGGTCGACGAGACGCCGGCTGACCTCGAAGGTAAGCACCGGGCGGGCGTCGTCGGAGAGGTACTGCTGGTAAATGATCTGGTCGCCACCGATGACCGTGCCCTTGACGCGAGCGTCACCGCCGACGGAGACGCCGCCCTGGCGGAAAACCGCCCGGGCCGCCCTCAGGTTCTCGTTGGTCTCGGCCGCCCGGCGTGGGGTCGCCGCGTTGGCGCGGAGCTCATCGCCGGCATCGTTGATCTTCCGGGCCGGGGCGTCGGCCTCATCGGTGGAGTCGGCCTTCCGCCCTTCCGGCCGATCGGCCGCTTCGGGCGTGGTCATTGGGCGTCACCGAACCCAGCCCGCGGCCCGCGGACGTTGCCGTAGACATCGCCGCCGATCACGGGACCGATGACCTTGGCATCTCCCTTGATCCGTACGCCACCCCTCGACGGGGCGTCGTTGCCTTTCGGCTCGCGCCGTTTCCGCCCGGAGACAAACAGCCGCAACTCCTTGACCAGGTAATCCAGGTCAGCTCCGTCGTGGCGGCTGCGAAGCGTGACGAACTGCCGGTCCGGCAGCGTTGTCAGAGCGTCCGGAAGGTCACTCGCCACCAACGGCTTCGCCCCGTCGAGGAATACCGGGATCACTCGGATCGATCGGTCCACGGCTTCCACGATCTCCCGGCGCACGAAGTCGTTCGGGTCGTCGATGCGTCGGCGACCGGTCGCGTCCTCCAGGGTCAGCCAGTCGGGGCCGATGACGACGAGCAGGACGGCGCTGCCGCGTAGGGCGGACCACAACTCGTCGGGGAAGTCGGCACCCGCGTGCATGGACCGGCAGTCGCGGAAGACGTTCTCCGCACCGAACTCGGCCCGGAGCCGCTCGTAGACCAGCCCGGCGGCATAACCGGCGTCATCCGTACGGTAGTTGACGAACACATCTGCCATCGGCAGCCTTCCACAGAGATGAGCACAGATGCAGAATATCGCACGCCCTATTGGCCGTTGGTGATCAAGGAAGCAATTCAATCTTGAGCGCAATGAACTGATCTCCTCGCCATCATGGGCGTGGGAAGCGCCGGAAGCAATGCGTTTCCCTCGCCCAGTCGGGTGGTCAACGGGACACAATTCGCGGGGTGGGTGGACAGAAGGTTCCACCGTGCTTTCACAGCAGGGAGCCGGGCATACCCGTTCGTACACACCTTCATGGAGCAGTGACTCAGTGCAAACCCCATGTGCCACTTGCGTGACGACGCCGGACCTGCTAAAAGCCGTCAGCGGCTTTGCGCCTGAGCCTCCGAGATGACGGCCCGCACCCGCGCCACCGGGGCGAACCCGGACCAGCGGACCAGGGCCTGATTGAGCAGCGCGAGATGTTTGCGCACCGTGGCCGAACCCCCGAAGCCGAGCTCGGCGAGCGTCTGCAACGTGGTGACCTCGACGACCAAGGTCAACGACGGCAACTGGTACCACGTCGTCCTGTCTGCCTCGTCCAGCCGGCAGACGGCCTACCTCGACAACAAGATGGTCGGCATGCTCGGCCCGATCGTGCTGGACGCATCGGTGCACTCATATATCGGTGCGGGTACCACCAAGGGTTGGCCGAGCGTCTCCGGGGACACCAGCTACTTCAAGGGCAACATCGCGGAGTTTGCCTACTACGAGCGGGAGCTGCCGGCGACCGAGGTGGACGCGCACTACAAGGCGTCCCGGAGTGCGCTGCAGCCGGGGGCGACCCCGACGCTGACCCCGGTGTCGACCGTGAGCGTCACCGATCCGACGAACCAGGTCTCGAAGCAGGTCTTCGACATCGTCAACGGCGGCCGGCTGATTGCCGCGACTGACGAACTCGGCCGGACCACCTCCTACGGCTACGACGTCGGCGGTTTCGAGACGATCGTCTTCGACCCGCTCGGCATGAAGACCGTCTCCGGCCGGGACGTACGCGGTAACGTGATCCGGTCCACCGTCTGCCGCGACCAGCAGCGGTGCGACAGCACCTACTACAGCTTCTGGCCGGACTCCACCACCGTCGCCCCCGCGCCGGATCCCCGCAACGATCAGCTCACCGCGGTCCGGGACGCCAGGTCCCCGTCGGCGACGGACAATGAGTTCCTGACGAGGTTCGAGTACGACACCGCCGGCAACCGGACCAGGATGGTCCCGCCGCCGGTGCCGGGATATCCGGGTGACCGCAGCATCACCCTGACCTACACCACCGCGACCACTCCGGCGGTGGGTGGCGGTGTCACCCCGCCCGGCCTGCCCTACACGGTCACCTCGGCTGAGGGTGGTCGGCAGACCACCGAATACAACGCCGCCGGGGACGTCGTCCGGATCACCGATGCGGCCGGGTTGGTCACCGAGTTCGCGCACGACGGCGTCGGCCGGACGGTGCGCAAGACCGTCAAGACGGGCGCGACGGTGGGCGACCTGACCACCACCTACACCTACGACCTTGCCGGACAGGTCGTCGAGCAGGTCGACCCGCCGGTGCTCAACTCGGTGACCGGCGCGGTGCACACCGCCTCCTGTCCGAGCGGTGACCGGCTGCGTGTCGTCGAGGAGACTTACGACGCCGTCGGGCAACACCTGACCAGCAGCGTCACCGGTCAGGACGGCACCACGACCCGGGTCTCCTCGAAGGCGTACTACGCCAACGGCAACCTGGCCTCGGAAACCGACGCGATGGACTGGGTGACCCGCTACGAGTACGACCTCAACGACAACGTCACCAAGATCACCCGTACCGACGGGGTCAAGACGTACGTCGAGAAGGAGAACACCTACGACGCGGTCGGAAACGTCTCCTCGCAGCGTCGGGACAACGGCGCCAACCTGACCTTCTACGACTACGACCAGGCGAACCGGCTTGCCGAGGTCATCGAGCAGCCGTTCGACCTGCACCGGCTCACCAACTACGTCTATGACGACGACGACCGGGTGGTCAGCACCCGGCACTCGGTCGGCCAGCTCGAGACGCCGTTGCAGACTACCGAGGCCACCTATGACCCGATGGGCCGACTCACCTCGGAGAGCGTCACCCTCAGCAGCTCGGCCGGACCGGTCGGCTGGTGGGAGATGGGCGAGACCGGTACCAGCAGTTGGACGGCCTTCGACTCGTCGCCATCCCAGCAGAACCTGCACTCGTGGGACGCGGCCATCGGCCGGTCCGAGGGCGCCGCCTCGTTCAACCGGGCCGACTTCTACGGGTCCCAGCAGCCGATGCTGCTCACCACCCAGTCGTACTCGGTCTCGGCCTGGGTGAAGCTCCGGGACCTCAACACGAGCCAGGTTGTCGTCGGCGAGGGCGGCAACAAAAGCATCGCCTTCTGCCTGGCGTTCGACGACGCCCTGAGCCGGTGGGTGTTCGTTGCGGGCACCGCGGACACGTCGTCCGCGAGCGCCGTCGGACCCACCACCGCCACCGGGGTGGCCACGAACACCTGGGTACATCTCGCCGGGGTCTTCGACAGCGGCAACAAGTCCATGACGCTGTACGTCAACGGTGTCGCGCGGGGCACCGCCACCAACGCGACGCCGTGGAACGCGATCACCCCCCTGACGGTCGGCGGGTTGTTCATCGGACCCGACTCCGAGTACGAGATGAACGGGCTGGTGGACAACGTCCAGGTGTTCCAGGAGGCGCTCTCCGCCGAGAACGTGACGCGGCTCTACGGGGGCGGCAACGGCCGGACCGCGCACGTGACGGCGACCAGCGAGAAGCTGACCACGAGCTACCAGGTCGACCGGCGCGGCCTGACCACCGCGGTGACGGACCCGATGGGCAACATCACCCGCTACGAGTACGACGCCGCCGGAGCGCTGGTCACCACCACAGCACCGGCGGTCTCCGTGGAGACCTTCGGCGGACCCGGACCGGTCTCGTCGGTCCCGGTGACCCGGACCGGCTACAACACCTTCGGCGAACCCACCGAGTCGCAGGATCCGTTGCAGAACACGATCACGACCCGCTACGACGCTATCGGGCGGCCGACCGAGACGATTCTGCCCGACTACGCGCCGCCGGGTGGTACGCCGATCGTCGGCGCCCGGACGAAGACCGTCTACGACGGGCTGGGACGGGTCGAGGCGACGATCGATCCGCTGGACAAGGAGACCCGGTACAGGTACGACTCCCTCGACAATCCGATCGAGGTGATCGACCCGGCCGGCAAGGTAGCGAAGGCGTCCTACAACGCGGTCGGCGACCTGCTGGAGACGACCGACCCGACTGGCGCCAAGCGGACCGCCACCTGGGACTTCCTGGGGCGGAAACTGACCAGCAGCGAGGTCGTACGCCAACCGACGCCGCAGACGAACACGACCTTCTACGACTACGGCACCGGCGTCTACGGAACGACCCCGGCGGCCGGGCCCTGGCTGCGGAAGGTCACCAGTCCGGACGGGGTGACGCAGCAGGCCACCTACAACTGGCTCGGTGAGCTGGTGACCAGCGCCGACGGCGCCGGGAACACGACGAGATTCGAATACGACGGCCTTGGTCGTACCGTCAAGACGATCCGGCCGGACCAGACGAAGCAGACGGTCAGCTACGACGGCGCGAGCCGCCCGACCCGGGTGCAGAATCTCGACGCTGCCGACCAGGTTCTCACCACGGAAAGCGTCGGCTACGACGACAACGGCAACCAGACCTCGGTGAAGGACGCCCGCGGTACGACGACGACGTTCAGCTACGACGCGCTGGGCCGGGTCACCGGCGAGATCCAGCCGACCTCACCGACCACGTCGATCGGCACGTCGTTCGGCTACGACGCGGCCGGCAACCGCACCAGGTTCACCGACGGTCGGGGCAACGCGTTCTGGACCACGTACAACGCATGGGGCCTGCCGGAGTCGCAGATCGAGCCGGCGACACCGGCCTATCCGAACCTGGCCGACCGGACCTTCACCGTCGGCTACGACAGGGCCGCCCGGCCGAAGACGTACGCCATGCCCGGTGGCGTGACGCTGACCAGCGGCTATGACGACCTCGGCCGACTGATCCGGCAGAGCGGGACGGGCGCCGAGGCCGCCACGGCCGACCGGAGCTTCGGATACGACGACGCCGGACGACTCACCTTGCTGTCGGTGCCGTCGGGCACAAACTCGCTGACGTACGACGATCGCGGTCTGCCGCTCTCGGTGACCGGTCCGACCGATACCGCCTCCTTCACCTACACCCGCGACGGCCAGATGGCGTCCCGCACCGACGCGGCCGGCACGACCGCCTACACCTACGACGCGGCCGGCCGGTTCAAGACCGCCAGCAACACGACGACCGGGATCAACCTCTCCGTCGGCTACAACGCGATGTCCCAGGTCGCCACGATCACCTACGGCGCCAGCAACGTGCGGTCGTTCACCTACGACGGCCTGCAACGGCTGAGGACCGACACCCTGAAGACGGCTGCCGGCGGCACGGTCGCGTCGATCACCTACGGATACGACCTGAACAGCAACATGACGTCGAAGGTCACCACCGGCTTCGCGGGCGCGTCGTCGAACACCTACACCTACGACCTGGCCGACCGGCTGCAGAGCTGGCAGAGCGGCTCGACCAGTACCACCTACGCCTACGACGACTCCGGCAACCGGATCCAGAACGGCGCGAAGACCTTCACCTACGACGCCCGTAACCAGCTTCTCGCGCAGAACGGCACCACCACGTACGCCTACACGGCGCGCGGCACCCTCAAACAGACGACGTCCGGATCGGTCAGCTACACCACCAGCACCGACGCGTTCGGCCAGGTGATCTCGCAGCAGGCAGCCGGCGGCACCAGCAGCTACGCCTACGACGCCCTCGGCAGGGCGATCCGGCCCGACTTCAAGTACACCGGCCTGGGCAACACACTCGCCCAGGACAGCACCGCCACCTACACCCGCGGCCCGACCGGCGAACTGCTCGGCTCGGGAACCGGCAGCGGCACCTCGTCGACGTACGCCTGGACCGACCAGCACCTCGACGTCGTCGGCCAGTTCACCGCGACCGGCGCCACCCTGGCCGCCTCGACCACCTACGACCCGCTCGGTGCGGTCCGGGCCACGGCGAACCCGGTCGGCAGCCTCGGCTACCAGGGGGAGTGGACGGACTCGCAATCCGGCCGGGTCAACATGCTGAGCCGCTGGTACAACACCGACACCGGCCAGTTCGACACCCGGGACACCGCGACCGTCGACCCGCTGCCCGACTCGATCGCCGCCAACCGCTTCCAGTACGGCGACGGCAACCCACTGACCACGGTCGACCCGACCGGGCACTGGGGCTGGTCGAGCTTCAAGAAGTCGGTCACCAGTGCGGTGCGGAGCACCGTCAGTGTCGCCGCCAAGGCCGTGAAGTACGTCGCCTCGGGCAAGGCCCTCGCGGATGCCAAGAAGGCCGTCAAGAAGGCCGCCAAGAAGGTCGTCAAGACGGCGAAGAAGGTCGTCAGCAAAGCGAAGAAGGCGGCGAAGGTCGTCAAGGAGTCCACCACCCGGTGGGCGAAGAAGAAGATCAACGCGGTCAAGGACGCCGCCAGCGCGGCCAAGAAGTGCCTGAAATCCGGCGTCGGCAAATGCGTGAAAGCAACCGCCACCCAGGCGCTGAAGAAGGCCGCCGCGAGCGTGAAGTCGACGGTCGAGGCAATCAAACAGGACCCGTGGAAGTTCGTCGCCAGTGCTGCCGTGGCGGTGGCGGCGACGGTCGCGGTCGGCGCACTTTGCGCGACCGGGGTCGGCTGCCTGATCGTCGCGGGGGCGGTGGCCGGCGCGATGGCCGCCGGTGCTGGCTACATGGTGGACGTCGGCCAGGGCGACGAGGATTTCACCTGGAGCGGACTCGCCGGGACGATGATCGAGGGCGGTCTTGACGGGGCGTGGAGCGCCGGTCTCAGCCGGATCACCGGGGGTCTGGCCGGGGCTGGTGGCTCGGCTGCCGCTCGGCTTCTTCCCGGGCGTAGTGGAGGCGCGCCGTCGATCGGTGGCCGTCTGCCGAGTGGTGCTGGTGGTGGGTCGGCGGCTCGTCCGGTGGGTGGTGGCGGTTCCGGCGCGCAGGCGTCTCCTGTGGCCCGGACACCGCAGGGGAATCGTGGGTCCTCGGGCGGTGGGGGTTGCCGACCTGGGCAGGCGGCTGCCAGGCACAGCTTCGATCCCGCGACCCGGGTGCTGATGGCCGACGGCAGCAGCAAGCCGATCAGCGACATCCGGATCGGCGACGAGGTGGCGGCGACCGAGCCGACGACCGGGGACACCCAGGCAAAGCAGGTCACGCACCTGCACATCAATGTGGACGAGGAACTGACGAACGTCACCGTTCGGGACAGTGATGGCGACACCACGGTACTGAGGACCACAGCACATCATCCCTTCTGGGATGCCACGGAGCGGCAGTGGGTCGACGCCGGGAAGTTGCAGCCCGGCCATCGACTGCTCGTGCACGACGAGAAGCGGCTCGAAGGTGACGGCACGGGCGCCGGTAGTGGAGGCGGTGGCCCCGGGGCCGAGGTGACCGTCGTCGGCGTCACCAACTTCGACGGCAACAGGGTGATGCGCGACCTGACAGTCGCAGACATCCACACGTACTATGCGGTAGCCGGTGGCAGCCCGGTCCTCGTCCACAACAACAACGAGGACATATGTACCGTTTTCCGTGTTGAGGGCGAAGGCAATGAAAGGGTTCGGGTCAGGGGTGATGGCGGCGTGCTCATCAGGGATGCCAAGAAGCCGATCTTCTTGAACTTCGGGGTCAAAGAGAGGGCTGAGCAATTTCTGCAGAAGCGCCTGAATCAGGGAAGATCGGATACGGAGATCAAGGAGTTCGACGTCAAGGGCGAGTTTCTTGATTGGCTGCGGAATAATGCGGTTCCAGAGAGTCAGGCCAAGAACTTTCCCGATCAACCCCTCGTCGTGGATACCACCCAAGCGGCGGACCAATATATGCTTAGGCCGCAGCACATTAGGATGATGTTCGACAATATTATCCCTGGAAGTGGTCGTAGGCGGTCATAGCTATGCGTAGTCAACTAGTGGCGGTAAAACTGTCCGACTCTGGCGCGAAGCTTGAGGAGGTGTTGGACCTCCTTCTTTTGCTCGGCGAGGCGAGAGCAAGCGAACCTGACGATTCCTGGAAGGCGCGCCTGCCAAGGTGGCTCCTCGATCGTTTCGCCCGAGAGTCGACGCCCGAAGAGAACGAGACGTGGCTGAATCGATGGCGCGAAGCTCCACAAGCTCAAAAGGCAGAGATGGTAAACGCCCGCGGCTGGGAGTTGGGCGAGTGGCTGTACTGGTTTCAGCGTGACAATGAGATGTGGGCTATTGTCGGCGCACGGATAGAGGATCAGAACTTAATCGTTGACATTGAGCAAGCGGACGATCCCGTTCCGACGAGCGTGCTCCGATGGACCTGTGAAATTGCGGGTCTGCGAATCAAATCGTTTAACAGGGTTTCCTGAAGTGCTTCATGCGGCTGTGTGCCGGCTGGAATCCGCTTTAGCTTCGCACTATGGTGAGTAAATATGACGTGACTTAGTACTGCAACGGCATTGAGCGTGTCGAGTGGTACTCGCGTTCGTTGAACTTCCCGTGGCGGATGTCGATGTTGAGCGGTGGTCTGCCGAGCTAGATCGGTTGCATGGTCGGATCAGGGTGCGGTTTCGTCGGGTGCAGCCCAGGCGGCGGGCGCGGCAGTATCTGTGCGGGCTGGTCTCGGGCCTGGACCGCGTGAATGGCTGGACCTTGGCTGAGCAGGCCGGGGATGTGTCACCGGACGGGATGCAACGCCTGTTGCGGTGGGCGGACTGGGACGTCGACGCCGTTCGGGACGACGTGCGCGACTACGTCATCGAGCACCTCGGCGACCCACAAGGTGTGTTGATCGTGGATGACACCGGCTTTCTGAAGAAGGGTGTGCGTTCGGCTGGAGTGGCCCGGCAGTACTCGGGCACCGCCGGCCGGATCGAGAACTTCCAGGTGGGTGTTCCTCGCCTACCGATCCGCCAAGGGACAGTAGACGGCGGGCCAGCGGTACGTGCCGATCCCGCTGAGGAAAACGTCGGCTGGGCCCGAAGGAATTTTGTCCGCTAGCTGTTTAACTGTTCCCAGTCCAGGCGGGAGCGTAGGGGGCGCAGGGCGCTGCGTTGCCGGCTGCCAACACTCAGCCAGATATCATTTTCGCCATAGTCGGCGGCTATAGCGACCAGCCCAGGAGCCACCCAATGGCGCGTCGGGTCGCCAGGTACACGCATCGGCTGTAGCGGGACGGGCGCCAGGGGCAAACTGGAGCAGGAAACCGCTGAGGCGTTCCCGCTCGCGAAGCCGCTGCGAGCCGCCGTCGTACCAAACGATCGGGTCGTCGTCCGTGGGGTCGATCAGTGCCCACCAGACGCCCTGGTTTGGGACTGTACAAATAACGGCTGATCGACCGATCAAGGGAGAGACGCCAGATGACGACCGAGACCACCGTGGGACAGCCGGCCGCTGGGCCGGTGGGTGCGGTCACGGATGAGCAGTTGATCGCGATG
>NZ_JBEEAC010000032.1:0-69340 GCF_040120695.1 Plantactinospora sp. B6F1
CCCCCCCCCCCCCCCCCCCGCCACACTGCTTATGGCGGTCCGCCGGACGAGTGGCACGTGCCCCCGGTCAGTCTGGCGGGCAGAGCAGTACACAGCCGCCGCTCGGCAGCAGCGGCAGCCCGGACGGCAGCAGCGACGGCAACACGGGTAGCGGCACCGGGAGCAGGTCCCGGTCCGCCGGCGTCGCCGGTGCCGGCTGCGTCGGATCGGATCCCACCGTCGGCGGTGGAGCAACGCCAGGGGTACGCGGCGCGGTCGGGGTGGTCGGGGCCGGTTGGACCGGGGGCGCCTGCTCGCCGGCAGGTACCTCGGAGCGGTCCGCCGATCCGGGTAGCCCGCGCCGGAGCCGCTCGATCTCGGCACGCAGTCGGCCAGCCTCTGCCGGGTCACGGATCGCCGTCACCTGGACGGCTGCTCGGTCCAGTTCCGCCCGCGCCTGCGTGTGGCGGTGATCCGCCAGCGCCTCCCGAGCGAGCTGGATGGTGTGCTCGGCGGCGCGGACCGCGGACCGGTCCGGATAGACCGCCGTCGCGACCGGCCAGAGCGGGCTGGTCGGCCCGGCATGGTTGACGCCGAGGCCGAGCAGGGCGGTCAGCACGACACCGACCACGCTGGACAGGACGAGCCGGCGGACGAGCCGGCCGGCGCGCGGCCGACGCGGGAATGTCGCGGGCCGACGCGGCATCGTCGCGGGCTGGCGCGGCACTGCCGCGGACCGACGCGGGGTCGTCGCGGGCTGATTCGGGGCCGCGGGCTGGCGCGGCACTGCCGCGGGCTGGCGCGGGATCGTCGCGGGCTGGCGCGGGATCGTCGCGGGCTGGCGCGGCACGGTCGCGGCGAGTGCGGCATCGACGTCGAAGCAGGGCAGGTCGGCGTGGAGTTCCGCCCGCCAGGCGGTGAGCAGCCCGGCCAGCGGGTCGTCACCGGGTGCCGACTCGGCCCGACCCAACGCGTCGAGCAACCTGTCGTCGGCCGCGACCACCGCCGGATCCGGCTCGGCAGTCGGATCCGGGTTCAGGTCCTCCCGGCCGGTCAACACCCCATCCCGCCCCGGTACGGCGTCGCCGCGCGCGTCCGTGTCGTCGTCTCGCTCTGCTCCGCCTCGCAGGGTACTCATGCGGCAACCTCGTCCAGGGCCGTGCCGGCCAGGGCGCGGAGCCGGGCCAGCGCCCGGGACTGGGTCACCCGGACGGCGGCGGCCGACATCCCCACGATGACCCCGACCTCGTCGGCGGTGAGGCCGACCGCCACCCGGAGCAGGACGATCTCCCGGTGTACCTCGGGCAGCCGGGCCAGCAGCGCGGAGAGCCGCCGGGCCAGGTCGGTGGCGACGGCCCGCTGCTCGGGACCGGGGGCGGAGTCCGGCCCGTCCGGCAGCGGACCGTCGGTGGTGACGGCCGAGTCGCGGATCGCGGCCCGCTGCGCGTCGGCGACCTTGTGCGCGGCGATGGTGTAGAGGAAGGCGGCGAACGGCCGGCCCTGGTCCCGGTACCGGGGCAGTGCCCGGAGCACCGCCAGGCAGACCTCCTGGGCCACGTCGTCGGCGGTGGCGTACGCGCCGCCGACCCGGCCGAGCCTGGCGCGGCAGTACCGGACCAGGCCGGGGCGGACCTCGGCGAGCAGCGCCGCCGTCGCCTCGGGGTCGCGTCGGGCCGCGCGGGCGACGAGCTCATTCTCTGGTGCTGCGGTCATGTATGCGGTCGCACCTTCGTCGGGCACACCTTCGTCGGGGCACGCCTTCGTCCGGCACCACGCCCGGAGTTACCGGCGGGTCAACGGCACCGTATCGGGAGCCGTCGGATCGCACCACCGACGGGGGCGGTCCGCCGGCACCGCGGGACGGCTCGACGTCGTACCACGGAAACTCGCACCACGGAAAGTGGTCGAAGAATTACCGGACTTCGCTGTTACGCCCGGGGTGCCCGCCGCGATGTCCACCAGAGACGGCGGTGGGCGGAGTCCACCGGGAGCGGCGGCGGGCGGTGGACGGATGGGCGTCGAGATACGGGTCGAAGGGCTGACGAAGTCCTTCGGCGGCCAACCGGTCTGGTCCGACGTCAGCCTCACGCTGCCGGCGGGCGGGATCTCGGTGCTGCTCGGCCCGTCCGGCACCGGCAAGTCGGTGTTCCTGAAGACCCTGGTCGGGCTCTTGAAACCGGACCGTGGAGCAATCTGGATCGAGGGCCGGGACCTCACCCGGCTCTCCGAACGCGCGCTGTACGACGTTCGCAGGCTCTTCGGGGTGCTGTTCCAGGACGGCGCACTGTTCGGCTCGATGAGCATCTACGACAACGTCGCCTTCCCGCTGCGCGAACACACCCGCAGGTCGGAGTCCGAGGTCAGGGCGGTGGTGCAGGAGAAGCTGGAGATGGTCGGGCTGCTCGGCGCGGAACGGAAACTGCCGGGCGAGATCTCCGGTGGCATGCGCAAGCGCGCCGGACTGGCCCGGGCGCTGGTGCTGGACCCGCAGATCATTCTCTTCGACGAGCCGGACTCCGGGCTCGACCCGGTGCGCACCGCGTACCTCAACCAGCTCATCATCGACCTCAACCAGCAGACCGGGGCGACGTTCCTGATCGTCACGCACGACATCAACACCGCCCGTACGGTGCCGGACAACATCGGTCTGATCTACCACGGCCGGCTGGCCATGTTCGGTCCGCGCGAGATGCTCCTCTCCAGCACCGAGCCGGTGGTCCGGCAGTTCCTGAACGCGCAGCGGATCGGCCCGATCGGGATGGCCGAGGAGAAGGACTCCGACGAGTTGCGGGCCGAGGCGGAAGCGGGCGTGGAACTGCCGCCGCTGCCACCGATCCCGCTGCAACTCGCCCCCACCGACGGTCGGCCCCGCCCCGCCGAGCAGCCGCCGGGCCGTTGGTGCGAGGAACATGGCGTCACCCCGCCGGTCGGATCGTTCCAGGGTGTCCGGGGCAGCGTCTGGCAGCCCACCGAGGCACTGCGATGAGCCAGCCGACCGAGGCACTGCGATGCCAGCCGACCGAGGCGTTCCGATGAGCCAGCCGACCGGCACCGGGCAGGCCGGCCCGGCCAGGGTGACCGCCCGGCTGCGCGGCCCCGGCCACTTCTTCGCCTTCTGTCTCGACGCGCTGCGCGGGCTGGTCCGGCGGCCGTTCCAGGTCCGCGAGTTCGTGCAGCAGGCCTGGTTCATCAGCTCGGTGTCGATCCTGCCGGCCGCGCTGGTGGCGATCCCGTTCGGGGCGGTGATCGCGCTACAGCTCGGCTCCCTGGTACGCCAGCTCGGCGCCCAGTCGTTCACCGGCGCCACCTCGGTGCTGGCGGTGGTGCGCGAGGCCAGCCCGATCGTGACCGCGCTGATCATCGCCGGGGCGGGTGGCTCGGCGATCTGCGCCGACCTCGGTGCCCGGAAGATCCGGGAGGAGCTGGACGCGATGGAGGTGCTCGGCATCGACCCGGTGCACCGGCTCGTCGCACCCCGGATCGTCGCCGCCGCACTGGTCGCGGCGCTGCTCAACGGGCTGGTCAGCGTCGTCGGGGTGGCCGGCGGCTACTTCTTCAACGTGGTGATGCAGGGCGGGACACCCGGGGCGTACCTGGCGAGTTTCCAGGCGTTGGGCCAACTGTCCGACCTGGCCGTCGGCGAGGTCAAGGCGGTGCTCTTCGGTGCGGTGGCCGCGCTGGTCGCGTCGTACCACGGGATGACGGCGCGGGGCGGGCCCAAGGGGGTCGGCGACGCGGTCAACCAGAGCGTCGTACTCACCTTCATGCTGCTCTTCGCGCTGAACTTCGTGATCACCGCGGTCTACTTCCAGCTCGTACCGCAGCGGGGGATGTGAGATGCCGATGCTGCGTACCCTGGACAACCTCGGCGGACAGCTCGCCTTCTACCTGCGGGCGTTCGCCTGGACCCCACGGGCCCTGCACCGCTACCGCCGCGAGGTGGTACGCCTGCTCGCCGAGATCAGCTTCGGTCGCGGCGCACTGGCGGTCACCGGCGGCACGGTCGGGGTGATCTGTTTCCTGACCTTCTTCACCGGCACCGAGGTGGGGCTCCAGGGCTACCAGGCGCTCGACCAGCTCGGCAGCAGCGCGTTCACCGGATTCGTCTCGGCCTACTTCAACACCCGGGAGATCGCCCCGCTGGTCGCCGGCCTGGCGCTCTCGGCGACCGTCGGCTCCGGTTTCACCGCACAGCTCGGGGCGATGCGGATCTCCGAGGAGGTCGACGCCCTCGAGGTGATGGGCGTGCCCTCGCTGCCGTTCCTGGTCACCACCCGGATGATCGCCGGCTTCGTCGCGGTCGTCCCGCTCTACGTGATCGGCCTGCTCTCCAGCTACCTGGCCACCCGCAGCATCGCGGTCTTCTACTTCGGACAGTCTGCCGGCACCTACGACTACTACTTCCACCTCTTCCTGCCCCCGGTGGACGTGCTCTGGTCGTTCGGCAAGGTGCTGGTGTTCAGCGTGATCGTCGTACTGGTGCACTGCCACTACGGGTACCACGCCAGCGGCGGGCCGGCCGGAGTCGGCATCGCGGTCGGCCGTGCGGTGCGTACCGCCATCGTGGCGATCAACATCGTCGACTTCTTTCTGTCGCTGGCCATCTGGGGCGCGACCACGACCGTACGGATCGCGGGGTGAACGGGAGCATGCAGCATCGCGGGTCGCCGTGGGGCCGACGCGTCCTCGGTCTCGTCTTCGTGGTGGTACTCGGTGCGGCGCTGACGCTCGCCGTGTTGCAGTACCGCAAGGTCTTCACCCCGGTCGCCTGGGTGACCCTGCACACCGCCCGGACCGGGATGCAGCTCAACCCCGGCGCCGAGGTGAAGCTGCGTGGAGTGCCGATCGGCGAGGTACGCGAGGTCGACAGCGACGGAACGCGGGCCCGGCTGCGGCTCGCGCTCGACCCGGACCGGATCGGGCAGGTACCGGCCGACGTCACCGCCAGGCTGCTGCCGAAGACCCTCTTCGGCGAGCGGTACGTGGCCCTGGTCGCCCCCGCCGGCTCCACCGCCGGTCCGCTGCGGGACGGTGCCGTGATCAGCCGGGACCGCAGCCGCAACGGTGTCGAGCTGGAACGGGTCCTCGACGAGGCGCTGCCACTGCTCCGGTCGATCCGCCCGGACCGGCTGGCCAGCACCCTGGCCGCGCTCGCCACCGCCCTGGAGGGTCGCGGCGAGCAGCTCGGGCGGACCCTGGAGACCCTGGACGGCTACCTCGGCGAACTCAACCGCGAACTGCCGGCGCTCACCGAGGACGTCCGGCGGCTCGCGGCGGTGCTGGACTCCTACGACGCGGCCCTGCCGGACCTGCTGGCGATCCTCCGGGACGTCACCCCGACCGCGCGCACCGTCGCCGACCAGCGCACCCAGCTCGCGGCCTTCCTCGCCGAGTCGACCGACGCCGCCGACGTGGGCCGGCTCTTCCTGGACCGGCACGGTGACCAGGTGATCCGGCTCGGTGAACTCGGCCGGCCGGTGCTGGAGCTGCTGGCCGCGTACGCGCCGGAGTATCCGTGCCTGATGCAGGGGCTGGTACGGGCACAGCCACGCGCCGAGGAGGTGTTCCGGAACGGCCGGATGCACGTGACGCTGGAGGTGACCCGGGACAACGGCGCCTACCAGCCCGGCCGGGACGCCCCGGTGTACGGCGCATCGACCGGCCCGCAGTGCCGGGAGCTGCCGAACCCGAGGCCACCCGCACCCGAGGTACGGATCGAGGACGGCTACGACCACGGCGGCTCCCGCCCCGGCCCGGTCAGGCTCCCGGTCGGCAAGCCTCCGGCGAACTCCGGCGCCGCCGTCGACGGAATCCCGGCCGCCGGCAACCCACCGGCGATGGGCTCTGCCGGCACCGAGGAGGAACGGAACCTGCTCAAGCCGATCATCGGAGCCGCCACCGGCATCCTGCCGGTGCAGGTGCCCGACATCGCCGTACTGCTCTGGGGCCCGCTGCTGCGCGGCGCGGTGGTGAACGCCAGATGAGGCGGGTACCCGTCGGCCCCCTGGTCAAGCTGATCGCGTTCGCCGCCGTGACGCTGCTGCTCACCGGGATGCTCGCCCAGGCACTCGGCTCGTTCTCCTTCGGCGGCACCAGCTACCGGGCCCGATTCACCGACGTCACCGGCCTGCTCCCCGGTGACGACGTCCGGATCGCCGGAGTCCGGGTAGGCCGGGTCGACACGATCCGGGTGGTGCAGGACAGTGTCGCCGAGGTCACCCTGAGGTTGACCGAGGAGGTGCCGCTCCGCACCACCGTCCGGGCGAAGATCCGCTACCGCAACCTGATCGGCCAGCGCTACGTCGCGCTCGCCGAGGGCCCCGGCGGCGGGCCGCCACTGCGCCCGGACGGGCTGATCCCGATCGGCCAGACCACCCCGGCCCTCGACCTGACCACCCTCTTCAACGGGTTCCGGCCACTCTTCACCGCGCTGAGTCCGGAGGACGTCAACAGGCTGGCATACGAGATCATCCAGGTGCTACAGGGCGAGGGCGGCACCGTGGCCAGCCTGCTGGCGCACACCGCCTCGCTGACCAACACCCTCGCCGACCGGGACGCGGTGATCGGCCGGGTGGTGACCAACCTGAATTCGGTGCTGGCCACCCTCGATGACCGGGACGCCGAACTCGACCAGACGATCCGCTCCTTGCAGCAGTTCGTCTCCGGCCTGGCCGGCGACCGCGAGGCGATCGGCGCGGCACTGGTCAACCTCGGCAAACTCACCGGCAGCACCGCCGCGCTGCTCGCCGACGCACGGCCGGCGCTCGCCGCCGACGTGACCGAACTCGGCGACCTCGCCGGCACCCTCAACCGGAACGCGGCGGTCATCGACGGCACCCTCGGCCGGCTACCCGACCGGTACGAGGCGCTGACCCGGGTCGCCTCGGACGGCTCCTGGCTCAACCTTTTCGTCTGCGACTTCGACGGCCGGCTGGCGTTCGGCGGGCAGAGCGTCAACCCGGCCACGTTCAGTTCCGAGGCGGCCCGCTGCGCCGGATCAGGAGGTGCCCGGTGAGACCGCTGCGCCGGATCAGGAGGTGCCCGGTGAGACCGCTGCGCCGGATCAGGAGGTGCCCGGTGAGACCGTTCCGGGAACGCAACCCCGTCACCATCGGCGCGGTCGGGCTGGTGGTGCTGACCGGGCTGCTGCTGACCGCGTTCCGGCTGGACGACCTCGCGGCGCTGCGCGACCGGGCGTACGCGGCGGCGTTCCGGGACGCCAGCGGGCTGGTCGAGGGAAACGAGGTCCGGGTCGCCGGGGTACGCGTCGGCGAGGTGACCGAGGTGGACCTGGCCCGGGGCGGCACCGGCACGTACGTGCGGGTGCGGTTCCGGATCGACGACGGCGAGCTGCGGCTCGGCCGGGCAACCGCTGCGACGATCCGGATCAAGACGGTTCTCGGCCAGAAGTACCTGGCGCTGGCGCCGGCCGGACCGGGCCGGCTGGCCGAGGAGGCGGAGATCCCACTCTCCCGCACCGCGTCCCCGTTCGACGTGATGCAGGCGGTCACCGGGCTGGCCGGCACGCTCGACGAGATCGACACCGGGCAGCTGGCGACCGCGTTCACCACGCTCGCGGAGACCTTCGCGGACACCCCGGGCAGCGTGCGCTCCTCGCTGGACGGGCTCTCCCGGCTCTCCCGCACGGTCGCCAGCCGGGACGCCGAACTGCGCGAACTGCTGGAGCGGGCCCGGAGCGTCACCGACGTACTGGCGAACCGGGACGAGGAGTTCCGTCGGCTGGTCGCCGACGGTGCCCTGCTGCTCGACGAGGTGCACCGGCGGCGGGACGCGATCCACGACCTGCTGGTCGCCACCCGGGACCTGTCGGCACAGCTCTCCGGGCTGGTCGCCGAGAACCGCGCCACGCTGGAGCCGACGCTGCGCCAGTTGCGCGGGGTGGTGGCCACCCTGCAACGCAACCGCGACGACCTGGAGCGGACGTTGCAGACGATGGGCCCGTTCCTGGACGCCTTCACCAACGTGCTGGGCAACGGCCGGTGGTTCGACTCGTACCTGCGCGGGCTGCTCCAGCCGTACGTGCCGACCGGAGGTCGCTGATGCGCCGGCTCCGCCCCGTCGCACCGAACCGGCGCCGGGCACTGCTCGCCGCCGGGGTGACCGTACTGGTGGCCGCCGCCGCCACGTTCGTGCTGCCGCACCAGGGCACCCCGCAGCGGCGCCTCGTCGCGCACTTCACCCGGGCGGTCGGCATCCACGCCGGCTCCGACGTCCGGGTCCTCGGGGTGCGGATCGGTGAGGTCGTCTCGATCACCCCGGCCGGTCGTACCCTCCGGCTGGAGCTGCGCTACGACGCCCGGCACGACATCCCGGCCGACGCCTCGGCGGTGATCGTGCCACCGAGCCTGGTCAGCGACCGGTACGTCCAGCTCACCCCGGCGTTCTCCGGCGGTGCCCGGCTGCCGGACGGCGCCGAACTGCCGGTGAACCGGACGATGGCGCCGATGGAGATCGACGACATCTACCGGGCCCTCGACGAGTTCAACCGGGCGCTCGGACCGGGCGGCGCCAACGCCGACGGGGCGCTGGACGAGCTGCTCGGCACCGCCCGGGCGAACCTGGCCGGCAACGGGGACAACCTGCACGACACCCTGGACGGGCTCTCCCGGGCCCTGGACACCCTGGCCGAGGGGCGGCAGGACCTGTTCGGCACGGTGGCGAATCTGCAGCGGTTCACCACCGCGCTGGCCCGCAGCGACCAGCAGGTGCGGGCCTTCAACTCCCGCCTCGCCGACGTGGCCACCCAACTCGCCGCCGAACGGGACGACCTGGCCGCCGCGCTGCGCAACCTGGCGAACGCGCTCGGCGAGGTGACCCGGTTCGTCCGGGACAACCGGGCGATCCTGAAATCCAATGTGGAGGCGCTGGCGGACGTGACGAACGTGCTGGTCCGGCAGCAGAAGGCGCTGATCAGAATCCTGGACGTGGCCCCGCTGACCCTGTCCAACCTGAACCTGGCCTACAACGCCCGGTCCGGCACCCTGGACACCCGGGACAACCTGCTCGGGCCGTACGACCCGGCCGCGTACGTCTGCGCGACCCTGGCCGACGCGCTGCCGGCGCCGAAGGTGCCCAAGCGCTGCTTCGAGCTGGCCGAGACCCTGAACCTGAAGCGGCTCCCGCTCCCGGAGGAGTTGCGCACGCTGCTCAACCTGCCGCCGTCCGGCAAGCCCGCACCGGCGACGCCGCCGGCCGCCGGTGACGGCACGGCAGCACCCGTGCCCGGAGCGCCGGGGCCGGAGGTGTCGCTCGACCGCACGCTCGGTGGCATCCTGCGGGGTGTCCGATGAGCCGGCCGGTCCTCGCCGAGGCCCGGACGGTGACCCGGGCGGTCGCGGTGCTGCTGGCGGCGACGGTCGGGGCGACCGGCTGCGGCAGCCTGGATGCGGCCGGTCTGCCGCTGCCCGGCGGCGCGCCGAACGGACCGGCGTACGAGGTCACCGCCGAGTTCACCGACGTACTCGACCTGGTGCCGCAGTCAGCCGTCAAGGTCAACGACGTCACGGTGGGCAGTGTCCGGGAGATCTCGCTGCGCGGCTGGACCGCGCTGGTCCGGCTCCGGATCGACCGCACCGTGCGACTGCCCGGCAACGCCACCGCGGCGGTCCGGCAGACCAGCCTGCTCGGCGAGAAGTACGTCGCGCTGGCCGCCCCGGTCACCGAACCACCCGCCGGGCAACTCGGCGACGACGCCGTGATCCCGCTCGCCCGGACGAAACGGTCGGCCGAGGTCGAGGAGGTGCTTGCCGCGCTCGGCCTGTTGCTCAACGGCGGCGGGCTGGCCCAGCTCAAGACGATCAACCAGGAACTCGCCGCCGCGTTGCAGGGGCGGGAACCGGCCGCCCGCAACGCGCTGCGCCAGTTGGACACCTTCGTGACCGGGCTCGACCGGCAGAAGGCGGACCTGGTCCGCGCGGTGGACGCGCTGGACCGGCTGACGGATCGGCTGGCCCGGCAGCGCGCCGTGATCGGGGACGCGCTCTCCGCGCTCGACCCCGGCCTCGCCGTACTGGCCGAGCAGCGGAAGCGGCTCAGTGAGGCGGTGACCGCGCTCGGCGAACTGGGCCGGGTGGGGTCCCGGGTGGTCACCGAGAGCCGGGAGGACCTGGTGGCAAGCGTGCGAGCCCTGCAACCGACGCTCGAACAACTCGTCCGGGCCGGCGACGCACTGCCGAAGTCGCTCGACTTCATGTTGTCGTACCCGTTCCCACCGAACGTCACCGGTGCGATCGTCGGCGACTACATCAACCTCTCCCTCACCGCCGACCTCGACGCCGCGACGATCCTGGCGAACCTCTTCTCGGCCAAGCCGGTGGCGACGTCGCCGCCGACGGGCCGGAGTCGGCCCGGTGGCCGCGCCACCGGCAACCGGCCCGGTGCGAGCGGCGGCGGGCAGCGCCCCGGTGGCGGCGA
Source organism: Plantactinospora sp. B6F1 (assembly GCF_040120695.1). NCBI lineage: Bacteria > Bacillati > Actinomycetota > Actinomycetes > Micromonosporales > Micromonosporaceae > Plantactinospora > Plantactinospora sp. B6F1. Next base: position 10,414 of record NZ_JBEEAC010000032.1, read on the forward strand.
TGACGGGCGGCCCGGCGGGGTCGGGCCGCTGCTGCCCGGCGTACTGCCACCGGTCTGCCTGCCGGTCGGCGGGTTGCTGCCGATCGACTGGCTGCCGCCGCTGCTGCCGGAGTGCGAGCTGCCGCCGGGCTGTGAACTGCTCCGCCCCGGGTCGCTGCTGCCGCCGGGCGGGCTGCTGCCGCCGGGTGGAGTGGTGCCACCGGGCACGATCTTCCCGCCCGGCACCAGGCTGCCGCTGGGCACCATCCTCTCCCCCGGCTGCCTGCTGCCCCCGCCGGACGGGGCGACGAACGGGCGGACCGGCGGGCTGCTCGACATACTCGGCGGGGGGTCGTCGAAGTGACCGGACGTACCGCCCGACTCCAGGTGCTGGCGTTCCTGCTGGTCAGCGTGCTCGGGATCAGCTATGTCGCGGTCCGCTACGTCGGGCTCGGCGACCGGCTGCTCGGCAGCGGCTATCTGGTGTACGCCGACTTCGCCGACTCCGGAGGCGTCTTCCCGAACGCGTCGGTCAGCTACCGGGGCTTTCCGGTCGGTCGGGTCGAGGCGGTCGACCTGCACGGCGAGGTAGTGCGGGTCGCACTCCGGCTGGACGAGGACGTACGCGTCCCGGACGCGCTGCGCGCGGTGGTCTCGCAGCGTTCCGCCGTCGGCGAGCAGTACGTCGACCTGCGCCCCGAGCGCGACACCGGCCCCTGGCTGCGGGACGGCTCGGTGATCCCCAAGGAGCGCACCGGCACCCCGCTGGCCCCGGAAACCCTGCTGGCCAACCTGGACGCGCTGGTCCGCTCCATCGACCCCGACGACCTGGCGGTCGTGATCGACGAGTTGGGTGTCGCGTTCGAGGGGAACGAGGCGGCGCTGCGCCGGATCCTCGACGCGAGCGGCGCACTGCTCGCCGAGGCGACGGTACGGCTGCCGGAGACGGTGACGCTGATCCGGGACGGGCGGACCGTGCTGCGTACCCAGCAGGAGTCCGCCGCCGCGCTGCGCCGCTGGGCGGACGGGCTGGCCCGGCTCGCCGAGACGGTCCGGACCGCCGACCCGGACCTGCGGCGGATCCTCGCCGACGGGCCGGCCGCCGCGACCGAACTCGTCGGCCTGCTGCGCGACCTGGACCCGTCGATCGGTACCCTGCTGGGCAACCTGGTCGCGGTGAACGGGGTGGCCGCCCGGCGGCTGCCCGGCATCGAGCAACTGCTGGTGGTCTATCCGCTGGTGGTGGACGGCGCGTTCACCGTCACCCCCGGCGACGGCACGGTGCACTTCGGGCTCGTCTTGAACGTCGCCGACCCGCCGGCCTGCGTCTACGACGGGTCCACCCGCTGCACGGCGGCGGAGGCCGCCCGCGGTTCCAGTGTCCGGGGCAGCGCGGCGGCGCCCCGGCCCGGCGGCACCGACCCGGCGCCGCCGCGACCCGGCGGACCGGCACTGCCGGAGCCGGACGTGCCGGCCGAGCACACCCCGCCGGTCTCCCCCGCCACCGTTGCCGGCTACGACCCGGCGACCGGGGTCGCGCTGGGCCCGGCCGGCACGCCGCTCTCCTTCGGCACGACCGGTGGGCAGTACCAGCTCGCCGGCGACCAGTCCTGGAAGCAACTACTACTTGCCGGCCTAGCGCCATGACCGATCCGAGGAGCCGACCGATGCGCAGCGGTGAGGAACGTAGGTTGAAACTGGTGAAGGGCTCAGCAGCGGCCGACCCGGGCACGCCGGCCGTCCCGCCGCCGACACCCGCCGAGGGACGGGCCCGGGCCGGCGGGGCACGCCGGTCGGGGGGCGGGACACGACAGCCGGCCCGGGGCGGGCGACCGGTGCCCCGACGTACGGTGACCCGGCGAATGCCGGTCGCCGAGGACCCGGTGCGGGAGATGCTGGAACGGCTCGACCAGGAACCGGCCGACCAGGAACCGGTCAAGCAGAATCCGGCCGACCACGAGGAGACCGAACAGAATCCGGCCGACCGCGAAAAGGCCAAGCAGGAACCGGCCGACCACGATGAGGCCGACCAGGAACGGGCCGGTAGCGCGAGCACAGCCGAGGCGGCCGGCGCGACCGGCGGGGCGGCGGCCGGGCGGAAGAGCGCGGGGCGGCGGCTCGGGACGACCGTCGCGCTGGTCGCCGCGCTCTGTGCGGCGCTCGCCCTGGCCGGTGTCTCCGGCTACCGGTGGTGGCAGGACCGGGCGGTCGAGCAGGCCCACACGCAGGCCCTGGCCGCCGCGCGGCAGACGACGGTCAACTTCGTCTCGGTCAGCGCGTCCAGCGTGGACAGCGACCTCCAGCGGATCACGGCCGGCGCCACCGGGGAATTCAAGGAGGAGTTCGTCCGGGGCCAGGCCAAGGTGCGGGAGGCGGTGCTGGAGAACAAGGTCGAGTCGAGGGGTACGGTGCTGCGCGCCGGCCTGCTCTCCGGCGACCTGCGCCACGCGGTGGTACTGGTGGCGATGGACGCGACCGTGCGGAACGTGAACGCCCCGGATGGACGGCCGGCCCATTACCGGATCCAGGTCGACCTGACCAGGGAAGGCGACTCCGACACCTGGCTGGTCTCCCGGCTCCAGTTCGTCGGCTGAGAGGAGCACTCCGATGCGAACGTCCATCGCCACGCTCGCCCGACGGCTGCGCCCCGGGCGCCGTACCGTCAAGGGGCGCCGTACCGCGGAAGGGCGCCGTACCGCCGAGGGTCGCCGTAGCCGCCTGCACCTCGCCCTCGCCGTCGCCACCGTGCTCGCCGGCATGGCGGCCGGCACCGCCTGGTACGCCCACCACCGGGCCGAGCAGCGCGACTCCGCGGTACGCCAGGCGCTGGCCACCGCCGGTCCGGCCGCCAAGGCCATCTTCTCCTACGACTACCGCAGCTTCGACGCCAGCGTCGCGAACGGACGCGCCTTCGTGACCGGCCCGTTCGCCGACGAGTACGCCGAGACGACCTCGGCGCTGAAGTCGACCGCCGTCGCCGAGCAGGCGGTGGTGCTCGCGGAGGTCTCCGCCAGCGGGGTGATCCGGGCGGAGTCGGCCGAGGTGGAGCTGCTGGTCTATCTGAACCAGTACCGCCGCAACGCCAACACCGACGGCGAGAAGGTCGACCAGAACCGGGTGGTCCTGGAACTGCACCGGGTCGACGGGGAATGGAAGGTGGCCCGGGCCACCGCCATCTGACCCGCGCTGCTCGCTGTCAGTCCGGCGGCTCCGGGGTGGCCGTCTGCCCCGACCCGGCCGTCTGCTCCGGGGCCACCGTCTGCTCCGAGGTGCGCCGTTCCAGGAACGAGTCCGGGGCGGCCGCCGCCTCGGCGATGCGGCGCTCCGCCTCCGTCGTCCGGGGGTCGGACTCGGCCAGCACCGCCGCTCCCGCCTCGCGCCCGTCGGATTCGGCCAGCACCGCCTCGGCCTGCGCCTCCGGGTCGTCGCTGCCGACGGACTGTTCCTCGGGAAGCAGGTGGGCGGCCCGGTTCTCGACCCGGTCACTCGGCTCTTCACTCATGTCGCGATCCATACCCGGACCATCGCGCCGCTACTCGCCGGGACTTTCCCGGGCCGTCCAGGCCTCACGGAGCCTGGGACAGGGTCGCGACACTCTCATCAAACGCATCGAGGTCGGCGCGTACCGGTATGAATGTGACTCTCCATGCGGTAAGCAGAGAGTGATCTCGGACTCGGTGGCACCGGGCGATGCGCCCCACGATCGCGCGGGCCGCTCACTCCGACTTCAGGTTCAGGATTGCGGTGCCGTCGGTGATGCCCTTGACAGTCACCATTTGCTTGACATACATACCGAGGACATCCTCTGGTTCTCCTGAGCACGATGTGTGCGCAAATCCACTGGCGTTGTTCGCGTAGAAGGCGGTCGTGCAGCCCTTCTTGATGGTGGCGCCAAGACTGGGCCCGGCGGGGAGGGCCATGCGCACCTCGACGCTGTCGGCGTTCACCTTCCGCACGGTGAAGGGACCGGCACCGACCGGAGAATCGGACAACGTGATCGTGACCGGTTTGGACACAGCGATCTCGCAGTTGCCGCCAAGACATGCCTGGTAGTTCGTACCGTCCTGGGCGCTCGGCTGGTTCGAGGTCGGGGCGGGCTCAGGCGCCGAGCTGCTGGTTGGGGAACTCGTTTCGCTCTTCGAGGCAGTGGGCGGCGCGCTCGCGGAACCAGTGCCACCCACCTGGGCGCTGCCGCAGCCCACCGAGACGAAGGTCATCGTGAGCGCGCATGCCGTGATGGCCAGGCAACGAGACGTCAAGGTCGTCATGTCACCATGATGGCCCCACCGCACCGGGACCACTCCCGAGCAGAAGACGGCGACCGGTGGGATTCGTCGATCCGACCTCGTTGCCGGGCGTGTGGCGAGAGGTTCAGCGGAAGAGGCCGACCGGGACCGCATCGGCGAGCAGCCGGTAGCCGGTCGGGTTGAGGTGCAGGTGGTCGCCGGAGTCGGCGGTGGACAGGAGCCGACGCGGGTCGGCCGGATCGTGTACGGCCCGATCGAAGTCGATCACCGAGTCGAACAGGTCGCCGGTGCGGATACCCCGGTTGACCGCCTGGCGGGTCGCCTCCCGCAGCCCGGCCGGGTCGTCGTAGTCGGCGTGGCCGCCGAACGGGGTCAGGGTGGCGCCGTACACCCGGATGCCCTGCGCGTGTGCCCGGGTGACGATCTGGTCGTACGCGGTGATCAGATCGTCGGTCACGGCGCGCTGCGCGGGCTCGGTGGCCTCGGCGGTGCCGATGTCGTTGACCCCCTCGAACACCACCAGCCAGCTGACGCCGCTCTGTGCCAGTACGTCCCGGTCCAGCCGGGCCAGCGCGTTCGGCCCCAGCCCGTCGTCGAGTACCCGGTTGCCGCCAGCCGCCTGGTTCACCACCGCGACGTCCGAGGTGGGCCGGTACCCGTGCAGCCGGTCCACGAGCCGGTCCGGCCAGCGGTCGTTTCCGTTGGTGGTGGAGCCCCGCCCGTCGGTCAACGAGTCACCGAGCAGCACCGCGACCCCGGTGGCGGGCCGGGCCGGCACCTCCAGCCCGCTGAGCAGGTACCAGTGGTCGACCGGGGTGGCGCCGGGCAGCGTCGACTCCGCCACATGGTTGCCGCGCAGCAGGTAGGAGGTGGTCCGGGAGCCGGGGTGCGAGGTGATCCGCTCCGACGCCTGCCCCTGCGCGAGATAGAGCGTCACGGTGAGGTTGGCCCGGGCCGGCACGGCGAGGTCGACCGGGTCGGAGACGATCTGCGCCCCGACCGGCACGGAGACCGACCCGCGACCGCTGAACGTCACCGGCCGCGCGCTGCCGGGCCGGATAGCGCTGACCCCGGCCCGGCCGTCCTCCGGCAGCGCCACGGTGGCGGCGGTTATCGGCAGCGGTGCACCGCCGAAGGCGTTGGAGAGGCGCAACCGGATCCGCGATCCGCCCACCGACACCCGGATGGTCTGCCGGAGCGTGCTGTCGGCCAGCACCCGGTCGTGCCCGGTGAACGGTGGTGGCGGCATGTTGTCCGGCTCGGCGAGCTGCGGCATCGATGCCCAGCTCGTCGCCCAGCGCTGCCCGGCCCGGCTGTGCAACGGCCACCTCCGGCTCGTGTCGGGTCTTCCCGGCACCGGCTCGGGCTGACAGCCAGAGGGGGCGGGTTCGGCTGCGGACCAATATAGGATCCGACCCGCGCGCCTACCCTCCGGTGCCCTGCCCCGTCGCCGGGGTCACTGCGCCGGCCAGTGCCGCAGAGCGGTGTCGACCGCGTCCACCGTTCTGGCCCAGGAGTCGTCGACCGGGCGGGGATGGTGCCGGAAGCCACCGGCCCGCTCCAGGCTCACGTAGCCGTGGAAGGTGCTGTGCAGCATGCGTACCGCATCGGTCTGGGCGGGTTCGGCCAGCCGGTATCCGCGCAGGATGCTGCGGGTCAGCTCGGCGTGCCTGCGGGCCGCGTCGGCGGCCACCGTGTCTGTCTCGGGGTCGAGCTCCAGCTGTGCCGCCGCATACCTGCCGGGGTGTTGTTTCGCGTAGTCGCGGTAGGCGTCGGCGAAGGCGGCCAGCGCGTCCCGGCCGGCCCGGCCGGCGAGCGCGGCGGCGGCCCGGTCGGCGAGTTCCGTCAGGGCCAGTGCCGCCACCCTTACCCGCAGGTCGCGGGCATTCCTGAGGTGGGAGTAGAGGCTGGCGTCCCGGACCCCGAAATGGCGGGCGAGCGCCGCGATGGTCAGCTTCTCGAAGCCGACCTCGTCGGCCAGCTCCGCCGCGGCCAGGGTCAGCCGCTCGGCGGTGAGCCCCGCACGCGGCCGGCTGGAAGATGCACCAGGGTGCATGTGCCACACCTCACGCCTAGGATTGTTTGCTGTCCGCCTAGAGATATTAGGCTGGTTCCTATGCTACCCCTGACCGAGCCCGAGATCCGCGCCTCCTTCGTCAACTGCACGAAGGGCGAGGCGAAGCGTCTCGCCGTGCCGAGGGACCTCGACGAACGCCCCTGGACCGACCTCGACTTCCTCGGTTGGCGGGACCCCGCCGCCGCCGAGCGGGCCTACCTGGTCGCCGAGTCCGGCAGCGGACTCGTCGGCGTGACGCTGCGGGCGGCGCCGCAGACCGGGCGCGTCCGGCGCAGCATGTGCTCGTTCTGCCTGACCACGCACACCGGAGACGGGGTCTCGCTGATGACCGCCCGCAAGGCCGGACGGGAGGGCCGGCAGGGCAACTCCGTCGGCGCCTATCTCTGCGCCGACCTGGCCTGTTCGCTCTACCTGCGGGGAAAGAAGGACGCCGGGCGGCGCCTCGACGAGACCATCACGTTGGCCGAGAAGGTCGAACGCACCACGGCCAGCCTCGCCGCCTTCCTGGGCCGGGTCGGCGGGGTGACCCTGCTCAGAAGCCCCGGCCCGCCCGGGATCGCTGGGACGCGCCCTTGAGGTGCCGCCCCAGCTCCCGGGCGATCTCCCGGTTGGCGTCCCGCTCGGCCAGGGCCTGGCGCTTGTCGTAGGACCGCTTGCCGCGCGCGACGCCGAGCTCGACCTTGGCCCAGCCGTTCGAGAAGTACAGCGACAGCGGCACCAGGGTCAGGCCGGGCTCGTGGATCCGGTCCAGGATCCTGTTGATCTCCACGCGCCGCAGCAGGAGTTTCCGCATCCGCTTCGGCTGGTGGTTCGTCCAAGTCCCGTAGGCGTACTCCGCGATGTGCAGCCCGTAGAGCCAGAGTTCCCCGTCCCGCTCCTGGGCGAACGCGTCGACCAGCGAAGCCTGCCCGGCCCGCAGCGACTTGACCTCGGTGCCGCGCAGCACGATCCCCGCCTCGTACGTCTTCAGGACCGCGTACTCGTGTCGCGCCTTCCTGTTCGACGCGATGAGCCTGCGCTCCACTTCCCTGGCCGCGACGACCTCCCCAGCGTCGACCCGGCTCCCCGGGCCACCCGGCCGGACCGGGTAGCCAGACTATACGCAGAGGTCAGCGGCGGATTCGACGGAATTTTCCCGTCGTGCCACCGAGCGCCGGAGCCGGAGCCGGATGGGAGAATGGCGCGATGCCTGCCGCCGGCCGTACCCACATCCTCTTCGACTTCTTCGGCACCCTGGTCGACTACTCGGCAAGCCGCACCGAACAGGGCTACCCGGGCTCGCACGCCCTGCTTCGGGGGCTCGGCGCCGACCTGGGCTACGCCGACTTCCTGGCCGCCTGGTCAGCGGCCTTCGCCGACTTCGACCGGCGCAGCGCGGAGGACGACTCCGAGTTCTCGATGACCGAGGTCGGCACGGCGTTCCTGACCGATCTCCTCGGCCCGCCGCCGGCAGCGGACGACGTCGAGGCGTTCACCCGGGAGTACGTCCGGGAGTGGAACACCGGCGTGCGCTACCTCCCCGGCGTTCCCGACCTGGTACGCGACCTGCATCGTGACTACCGGCTCGCGGTCGTCACCAACACGCACCAGCCGGACCTGGTCCCCGGTCACCTCGCGGCGATGGGGCTGGCAGACTACTTCGACGCCGTGGTCACCTCGGTCGAACTGGGCTGGTGCAAGCCACATCCGCGGATCTACGCGGCCACGCTCGACATCCTCGGCATCGACGCCGGTGCGGCGGTCTTCGTCGGCGACACCTACCGGCCCGATTTCGTCGGGCCCGAGCGGGCCGGCATCCCGGCGTACCTGATCGATCCGGAGCGCCGGGCACCGGTGCCGGCGGCGCGCCGGCTCGACTCGATCCTCGACCTGCCCGCCCGGCTGCGGACCCGGCAGGCCGATGACGACCGGCTCACCGGCTCAGCCCGCTGACCCGCACCCGGGAGCGGATGAGGTCAGGACTTCTCGTCGGGTACGCAGACCGTCAGCGCGCCGGGCGCGACCCGGGCCTTGAGCCGGGTGACCCGGTCGCGGGCCCCGCCGTCCAGCTCGTAGCTCATCGGTTCGGCGAACCGGACGTTGATCTTCCGCCCCCGGGTGATCCGGACGAACGGCGAGGAGTCGGAGCGCCCGACCGCCATCCGGCCGAGGGTACGGGCCCAGTCCAGCACTCCGCTGGCGGTCGCCACGCCCACCTCCAGACATCCGTCGTCGGGGTGGGCGTCGTCGAAGGCCGGGATGCCGCCGGTGATCGTGCCGACGTTGCCGAAGAGTACGCAGCTCGCCTCCCCCTCGAACCAGTCCGCGCCGTCCACCCGGATCCGCATCCGGGTCGTCTCGCCACGTACGTGCCGCAGCCCGGTCCAGACGTACGCCAGCCGACCCAACCGATCCTTCAGGTCGCGGTCGGCGTCCCGGATCAGTTCCCCGTCGAAGCCCGCGCCGGCCATCACGGCGAAGTGTTCGCCGCCGAGCCGCCCGAGGTCGATCCGGCGGCGCGACCCGGTCAACCCGATCCGGACCGCCTCGGCCAGATCCTCCGGGATGCCGAGGTTGGTGGCGAGCAGGTTCGCCGTACCGGCGGGCAGGTTCGCCAGCGCCGCGTCCGAGCCGGCCAGCGCGTCCGCGCAGCGCTGCACCATGCCGTCCCCGCCCCAGACGAAGATCAGCTCGGCGCCTCTGTCGAGTGCCTTGCGTACCTTCTTCGGCGCCTTGCGGCTTTTCGGCACCTCGTACCAGAGCAGGTCCTCGATCCCGGCGCCGCGCAACCGGGAGCGGAGTTCGTCGAGCCCGCCGCCGAGCGACTTCTTCCGGTGCGCGACGACCGCGACCCGGGCCACCTGGGCCGGGGTCACGGCCGGTCCGGGTGTCGGGTCGGCGGCCGGCTCGGCGCTCAGCGTCGTACTCATGGCGCTGGTCTTACCCAGCGGCCCCGGCGGGCAAGCCGGTAGCCAGCGGCCCCGGGCCGCCAAGCGGTGCCTGGCGGCCCGGGCGCCGGCCGCGCCTTCCCGGCAGGGATCAGAGGGTACGGGCGAGCCGATCGGCGAGCAGCCGGGTGAACCGGGCCGGGTCGCCGAGTTCACCGCCCTCGGCGAGCAGCGCCATCCCGTACAGCAGTTCGGCGGTCTCGGCGACGGTCGGGTCCTCGCTACGCTGCTCGTACGCCTCCCGCAGCCCGGTCACCAGCGGATGCGTCGGGTTGAGTTCCAGGATCCGCTTCACCGCCGGCATCTCCTGTCCCATCGCCCGGTACATCTTCTCCAGGGTCGGGGTCATGTCCTGGGCGTCGCCGACGATGCAGGCCGGTGAGGTGGTCAGCCGGGACGACAGCCGCACCTCCTTGACGTTCTCCGCGAGCTGGGTGGTCAGCCAGCCGAGCAGGTCGGCGAAGTCCTTCTGCCGCTGCTCGCGCTCCTTGCCCGCGCTCTCCTTCTCCTCGTCGGTGTCGAGGTCGACCTGTCCCTTGGCGATCGACTGGAACTTCTTGCCGTCGAAGTTCGGCACCGCGGAGACCCACATCTCGTCGACCGGGTCGGTCAGCAACAGCACCTCGTAGCCCTTGGCCCGGAACGCCTCCAGGTGCGGCGAGTTCTCGATCATGGTGCGGGACTCGCCGGTGGCGTAGTAGATGTCGGTCTGCCCCTCCTTCATCCGTTCGACGTACTGCGCCAGCGTGGTCAGCCGCTCCGGATCGTGGGTGGAGGCGAACGAGGAGATCTCCAGGATGGTGTTCTGGTTGTCGAAGTCGTCGAGCAGGCCCTCCTTGACCGCCCGGCCGAACTCCGACCAGAAGGTCTGGTAGCGCTCGGCGTCACCGGTCTGCATCTCCTTGACCGTGGAGAGCACCTTCTTGACCAGGCGCCGGCGCATCAACTGGATGTGCCGGTCCTTCTGGAGAATCTCCCGGGAGATGTTCAGCGACAGGTCCTGCGCGTCCACCACGCCCTTGACGAAACGCAGGTATTCCGGCATCAGCTCCTGGCAGTCGTCCATGATGAAGACGCGCTTGACGTAGAGCTGCACGCCACGCTTGGCGCCCCGCATGAAGAGGTCGAACGGCGCGCGGGACGGGATGAAGAGCAGCGACTCGTACTCGAAGGTCCCCTCGGCCCGCATGTGGATGGTCTCCAGCGGGTCGGTCCAGTCGTGGCTGAGGTGCCGGTAGAACTCCTTGTACTCGTCCTCCTTGACGTCGTCCTTCGACCGGGCCCAGAGCGCCTTCATCGAGTTGAGCGTCTCGATCTCGGTGGTCGTCTTGCCGTCGCTGTCGGTCCGCTCCACCGCCGTCCGGATCGGCCAGGCGATGAAGTCCGAGTACCGCTTGACGATTTCCCGGATCTTCCACTCGGCGGTGTAGTCGAAGAGCTGGTCCTCGGAGTCCTCCGGCCGCAGGTGGAGGGTTACCGAGGTGCCCTGCGGCGCGTCGTCGACGGTCTCGACCGCGTAGGTGACCCCGCCGTCGGATTCCCAGCGGGTCGCGGTCGACTCGCCCGCCCGCCGGGTCAGCAGGGTGACCTTGTCGGCGACCATGAAGCTGGAGTAGAAACCCACCCCGAACTGTCCGATCAGGTCCTGCGAGCCGGCCGCGTCCTTCGACTCCCTGATCTTCTCCAGGAGTTCCGCCGTGCCGGATTTGGCGATGGTGCCGATGAGGATGATGACCTCGTCCCGGGACATGCCGATGCCGTTGTCCCGGACGGTGAGGGTGCGCGCCTCCCGGTCGACCTCGATCCAGATGTGCAGATCGGAGGTGTCGACCGTCAACTCCTTGTCGGAGAATGCCGCCAGCCGCAGTTTGTCGAGCGCGTCCGAGGCGTTGGAGATGAGTTCCCGCAGGAAGATGTCCTTGTTCGAATAGATCGAATGGACCATCAGCTGGAGTAGCTGCCGCGCCTCGGCCTGGAACTCGAAGGTTTCGGTTCCGGTGCTCATGTGACCCCTCCACGAAAATGCCCACTGCCGACAGGGAGCGACGCCGGTGATCCTGCCCCGTACCGGCGATGCGCTCGGCGATAGCCGGCGCCATCCTAATTAACGCTTCCCCGAGGCCGGAAGCCGGGGGATTTCGGGCTCCCGGACTCCTGGGACGCCGGACGCCTGGGACACCCGGACGCCGAATCCGACGCCGGACCGGCGTTGTGTGATCCTTGAACCGGTCGTCCGACCCGGCCACCGGGCAGGGTTGTCCCGACCAGGCGGAGGTTCGCGGACGTGCTGGAGTTTCGGCTGCTCGGCGACATCGACGTCCGCGTCGACGGGCACCTGATCGAGATGGGGCCGGCACGCCAGCGCTGCGTGCTGGTCGCGCTCCTGGTCGAGGCGAACGAGCTGGTCTCCGTCGACCAGCTGCTGGACCGGGTCTGGGGTGACCGCCGCCCGCAGCGGGCCCGGGAGACGCTCTACAGCTACCTCTCCCGGCTGCGCAACCGTCTCTCCCCCGCCGGGGGCGTCACGGTGCTGCGCCGTTCGGCCGGCTACCAGCTCACCGTCGAGCCGGACACCGTCGACCTGCACCGGTTCCGGGCACTGGTGCGGCAGGCCCGGGACGCCCCGGACGACACCGGGGCACTCGGGCTGTTCGACGAGGCGCTCGGGCTGTGGCGGGGCGAGGCGTTCGCGCACCTGGAGACGCCATGGCTCAGCACCCTGCGTACCGCCGTGGGGCAGGAGCGGTTCGCCGCCGAACTCGACCGCTGGGACGTCGCGCTGCGCCGGGGCCGGCACGCCGCGCTGCTACCGGAGCTGACCCGGCGGGCCGGTGAGCATCCGCTGGACGAGCGCCTCGCCGGCCAGCTCATGCTCGCGTTGTACCGCAGCGGACGCCAGGCGGACGCCCTGGAGCACTACACCCGACTCCGGCACCGACTCGCCGACACCCTCGGCGTCGACCCCGGCCCGGAGCTGCGCCGGCTGCACCTGCGGATGCTGCACACCGACCCGGCACTGGCCGGCCCGGCCGGCGGCGGCACCGGGGTCGGCCCGGCCGGCGGCACCGGGGTCGGTCCGACCGCGCCGGCCCGGCCCCGCCCGCACCAACTGCCGCCGACCGTCGCCGACTTCACCGGCCGCGCCGACGCCGTCGGCTGGCTGGAGACCAGCCTCACCGGCCCCGCCGACCGGCTGCGGGTCGTCGCGCTCTCCGGGCCGGCCGGCGTCGGCAAGTCCAGCCTGGCGTGGTACGCGGCACACCGGCTGCGCCGGGAGTACCCGGACGGGCAGCTCTACGCGGACCTGCGGGGTAGCTGGCCGGACGGGGCCGACGCGTTCGCCGTGCTCGGGCGCTTCCTGCGGGTACTCGGGCTGCCCGACAACCTGCACAGCGACAGTCTGGAGGAGCGCGCCGGCCAGTTCCGGGACGCGGTGCACGACCGGCGGCTGCTGGTCGTACTCGACGACGCCCGGTCCGCCGCACAGGTCCGGCCGCTGCTGCCCGGCGGTGCCCCGGGCGCGGTGATCGTAACCAGCCGGACCCGGCTGACCGGGCTGGAGGGCGCCGCCCACCTGGGACTGGCGACCTTCACGCCGGACGAGGCGATCCGGCTGCTGGAGCGGATCGTCGGGCCGGACCGGGCGAGAACCGAGCCCGACGCCGCCACGGAGATCGTCCGGCTCTGCGGCTACCTGCCGCTGGCGGTACGCATCGCCGCGGCCCGGCTCGCCGCCCGGCCGCGCTGGCGGCTCGGGCAGCTCGCCGAGCGTCTTCGCGACGAGCTTGGCCGGCTCGACGAACTCGCCACCGACGACCTGGAGGTGCGGGCGAGTCTCGGGCTCAGCTACCGGGCCCTGGCCGAACCGGCCCGCCGGATGCTCCGGCTGCTGAGCCTGCTCGACGCGCCCGACGTACCGGCCTGGACCGGGGCCGCGATGCTCGACGTGCCGCCGGCCCGGGCGGAGAGCCTGCTGGAGTCGCTCGTCGATGCCTGCCTGCTGGAGCTGCTCGACCCGGCCGGCGGCGAGCCCCGGTACGGAATGCACGACCTCGTCCGGCTCTTCGCCCGGGAGCGGGCCGCCGCCGAGGAGTCCGACGAGGTCCGGCGGGCCGCCCTGGAGCGGGCCTTCGGGGCCTGGCTGACCCGGGCGGAGGCGGCGGACGCCGGGCTTTCGACCCGGACGCTGGCCCGGATCTCCGGTCCGGCCCGCCGCTGGCCACCGGCCGCCCCGGCGGGACCGGTGACGGATCCGCTCGGCTGGTTCGACCGCGAGCGGCCGGCGCTGGTCGCCGCGATCCGGCAGGCGGCCGGACTCGACCTGGCCGATCTCGCCTGGAACCTGGCGGCAGCGACGCAGCCCTGCTACGAGTTGCGCGGCCTGTACGACGAGGCGCGACAGCTCCATCAGGCGGCGCTGCGGGCCTGCCGGCGGGCCGGAGAACGGCGCGGTGAGGCGGTGCTGCTGCGCAACCTCTCCGACCTGTGGGCCTCCCGGCCCGGCGCCCTGTTGCGGGACAGGCTCGACGCGGCCGAGACGGCGCTGCGGATCTTCCGGCAGGTCGACGAGCCGCGCGGGGTGGCCGACGCACTCTGGCTCTGCGCCGACGTGCACCGGGTCACCGGCCGGCATCCGGCGGCGGCACCGCTGATCGCCGAGGCGTTGTCGATCTCGGTCGACGTCGGTTACCAGCTCGGCGAGTGCCACGCGCTGGCGCAGCGTGCCATCATCGCTCGGGAGCAGGGACACGACGAGGTAGCCCGGGAACTCGGTCACCGGTATCTGGACCTCGCCCGCCGCATGGGTGCCCGCCGGGACGAGAGTGTCGCGCTGACCCTGCTCGGCCTGACCTACGCAGAACTCGACCTGCCCGAGCCGGCCCAGGAGTACCTGCGGCAGGCGGTGGCGGTCGCCCGGGATCCCAGTGACGAGGTGCAGGAGACGTACGCGCTGGCTCGGCTGGGTCAGCTCTACGCCGTACTCGGCCATCCGGCCGCCCGGCACACCCTGGCGGTCGCACTGGCCCGCAGCCAGGCTGACGCCCTGGTGTTCGGCGAGGCGATCTCGTTGATCGGGCTCGGCGAACTTGAGTTGATCGACAGCCGTCCGCGCCGGGCGGTGGCGTTGCTGCGCCGGGTGCTCCAACTGCTCGGGGATGCGCGGTCGCACTTCATCCGGGCCCGGACGCTGACCGTACTCGGGCACGCCTACGCCAGCGTCAACGACACTTCTTCCGCCGAGTCGGCGTGGTCGGCCGCTTACGCGCTGTACCAGCAGATCGACAACGACTCGGCGGCGAGCCGGCTGGCCGCGCTACTGCCCCGGATGTCGGCGCAGCGGACCGTCCGCTGACCGCCCGGCCGTCGCGGCGGCGTGCGTGGCGAGGCCCGCCGCGACCTTGCCGATGAACCGGCCGAGTGCCAGCCGGTAGAGCCAGCCGGTCCCCGGCACCCTGGCGGAGAAGGTGGAGTGCCAGCGGATCGAGGTGCCGCCGCGCTCCGGGGTGAGGTCGACGTCGGCCCGGTAGTCCCGCAGCGGCAGCCCGGAGAGGAGTTCGTAGCTGAACCGTCGGTCCGGCACCCGCTCCACGACCCGCTCCCGGCTGGTCACCCGGCCGGTCCGGAAAACCCGGATCGCGCCGACCCCCTCCGGCTCGTCCGCGCCGGGGCGCTCCAGCTCGAAGGAGCCCAGCGGCGACCAGGTGGGCCACCCGGCCCCGTCGACCAGCAGCGCGTAGACCACCGCCGGGCCGGCCGTGGTGTGCACCCGCACGTCGATCTCTTTCCGTGCCACGTCACGCCCTCCCCACTCCTGTACCAAGTGGTACGTGTACCGTATGGTACATGCCTGGTCAAGTACGGGAAGAACTGCTGTCCCGGGTCGTCGAACGGATCGCCGAACAGGGCGTCGGCGCGCTGAGCCTGCGCCGGCTGGCGGCCGACCTCGGCACCAGTCACCGGATGCTGATCTACCACTTCGGATCCAAGGAGGGACTGCTCGTCGAGGTGGTCCGGGAGATCGAGCGCCGGCAGCGGTCCGCGCTGGCCGGTTTGGAGTTCGACCCGGCCAGCGCACCGGCAGAGGCGATCCGGAGCATGTGGCGGCGGTTGGCCGTCCCGGCGCTGTGGCCGTACGAGCGGCTCTTCTTCGAGCTGTACGGCCAGGCGCTGCAGGGTCATCCGGGCACCACCGCACTGCTGGAGGGGGTGGTGGAGAGTTGGCTGGACCTCAACGTCGAGCTGGCCGCCGGCCGGGGCGTACCGGCCGAGGTGGCCCGGACGCACGCCCGGCTCGGCCTGGCGGTGGTCCGGGGACTACTGCTCGACCTGCTCGCCACCGGGGACCGGGCCGGCACCGACGCTGCCCTGGAAGCCTTCGCCGCCAGCTACGAGGCGGGCCTACCGGTGCCGCCCGCCCGGTAGCTGATCCCGCTCCCGGCACATCAGAGCGGTTCGATGGTGTAGCGGACGCCGGTGAGAAGTTCGGAACGCCCCCACAGGTGGGCGGCGAGCGTGCTGTCGCGGGATGTGCGGCTTGAACGGACCAGCGTCGGGTAGCCGCTGCGCTGCATGAACCCGTCCGGCCCGACGCAGGCGCCGGCTCCGACGCCGGGCGCGGTCGCCGCGTACAGCATCGGCAACGCGCCCATCTCAGGACTCTGCGCAGGCCCACCGGCGAGGAGCTTGCCCTGCAACGACCTGTCCCGGCGCATGCCCTCGGTCGCGGCGACGCCGGGGTGAGCTGCCACCGACATGGTCCGCCGACCCGCTGCGGACAACCGTCGTTGCAGCTCGTAGGCGAAGAGCAGGTTGGCCAACTTGGACTGCGCGTACGCCAGCCACCGCTGGTAGCGGCGGCGTTCCCAGTTCAGATCGTCGCGGATCCTGCCGAGGACGTGCAGGCCGCTGGAGACGGTGACGACGCGGTCGCGTACGCGGTTGATCAGCAGGCCGGTCAGCACGAACGGCCCGAGGTGGTTGGTGCCGATGTGCCGCTCGAACCCGTCCGCCGTGGTGCCCTTCGGCACCGCTACACGTCGCCGCTCTGCACGCCAGGGCTCGCGTTCCGGATGCGCGCCTCTCCTGTGTGGGTAGAACGGCTCGCGCCGCTGCGGGCTGGCCGGGTGCGAGGGCGCCGGCCCGCCCAGCGTCAGCGGGCCGGAAGGTCCCGGACGAAGGAGCGCCAGGCTGCCGGGCCGAAGGCCAGCGCCGGCCCGGCCGGGTCCTTGCTGTCCCGCACCCCCACCACACCGGGCAGATTGCGGGCCACCTCCACACAGGCGCCGCCGTTGCCACTGCTCCGGGAACTCTTGAACCACTCAGCGCCGGTCAGATCCATTTCTCCGCCATCTCCCTGTCACCTCGGTGGACTGCCGCATCCGCCCCGCCGTAAGGAAGGGCCCCCTCCTATCGTTTTCTGGTGTAGAAGGGGCCCTTCCTTGCACCGCGGGTCAGCGGGTCGGGACGTCGCGGACGAAAACCCGCCACGCCGCCGGGCCGAAGGCCAGCGCCGACCCGGCCGGGTCCTTGCTGTCCCGCACCCCCACCACACCCGGCAGATTGCGGGCCACCTCCACACAGTTGCCGCCGTTGCCGCTGCTCCGGGAACTCTTGATCCACTCAGCGCCGGTCAGATCCATTTCTCCGCCACTTCCCGTATCAACTCGGTGGACTGCTGCTGCGGAAGCGCCTCGCTCCGGACGGCCTCCCAGGCCCGCTGCAACGCCGCCAGGTTGCCCGGTCCGTCGACCACCTGCCCGACCAACTGGTTGTCCAGATAGCCGGTCTCGGTGCGGTCCGCCGCCGTCGCGATCACGAACGGTCCGTTCAGCCCAGCGTACGCGCCGACGGTGGTGCGGACGACGTGCAGCCGCACGTGCAGCAGCGCGCCGACGGCGACCAGCGCCTCCAGTTGCTCACGCATCACCGCCGGCCCGCCGACCGGACGGTGCAGCAGCCCCTCGTCCAGCACGGCGGTCAGGTCCACCGGATCGGCCCGGGTCAGCACCGCCTGCCGGGCGAGCCGGGTGGCGAGGCGCCGCTCCATCTCCTCCAGGTTGGTCAACCCGGCGTCGGTGAGCACCGCTCGGGCGTACGCCTCGGTCTGCAACAGCCCCGGCACGACCAGCGACTCGTACGACCGCAGCGAGACGGCGGCCTGCTCGGCGGCCGACCAGTCGATGAACCACTGCGGCGAGCCGAGCCGGGTGGCGAGCCGGCCGAGCGCGCCGCCGGTCTGCAACGCGCCGTCGACGGCGTCCCAGAAACCCGGCGGTGGTTTGCGACGGCCGCACTCGATCATCGCAATGGTGGAGCTCGCCCACGGAATATGCCCCGCAAGATCGTCCTGCGTCATTCCGCGCGCATCCCGGGTCAGCCGCAACTCGTCGAGCAGATAGCGAATTCGATCATCCATGCCCACACCGTCCTCACAGGTCCGACCGGCGCGCCACACACGGCACACGATCTGCCGTGAGCACCCACGATGCGGCGCGACGCCTTCCGAGAATAGGGATCGACGGGCCACTGTGGAAGACATGCGCCCCCGCTCGATACCAATTCCGGGAAGAAAGTTCAGGGCCGGGCGAGGGCTGCCGCGGGGGCGACGCCGGCGGGGACGGCAATTTTCCCGGCGCCGCCCCCGCATCCAAATCTGGGAATCCCAGAAAGGGAGCACTCAATGATTCCGGTATCCCGAATTCGGGCGATCGTGATCCGGGCCGGGCGGACGAAGCCCCGGCACCGCCGGGACTGGCGGCGACTCTGGCGGTACTGCCGCTGCGGATGGCGCTGGCGCTGCCCGGACTCGGTCGAACTCGTGCCGATGCCGTACCCGCCGCCGCAGGGCAGCGGGCGGGCTGCGGTCGTACCGCCTGATCCGCCGCCGCCGGCCGGCGCGCTCGCGGCCGGCCGACCGCCGGACCCGCCGCCTCCGCCGCCCCGGGTCCGGACACCGGATGCACCCCGGACCCGTGGCCGGGCCGCGAACAGCCGCTTCCCGTTACGTAACTCGCCGACCCGCTCCCCCGAGGCCGGCCGGGCCGCTGGTCCGCAGACTCGCCCGGGCGACGCCGGCGCGTTGACCCCGGCCCAGACCCACCGCGCCGCCCCGGGCAGCCGGGCCGGAGGCGCGGTGCGATGAGTCGGCCCAGACCCGGCGCCCCCGGCATGACCTGGCCACTTCTCGCCCGTCGCCGCCCACACGTGCACAGCCGGCCGGCCTTCCGCTGCCGCGCCTGCGGGGCGAACTGGCCCTGCCAGCCGGCCCGACTCGTGCTGCTCGCCATGTTCCGGGGCGATCGGCAGGGCCTGCGGCTGCACCTCGCCCGCAAGCTGCTGACCGCCCTCGCCGACCAGCCACAGAGCGACGCCGTCACGCTGGCCGTACGTTTCCTCGGCTGGCTGCCACCGACGCTCTGACGCCTCGTCACCCGACCGGTCCCGCCCCGGGTCGCCGTCGCACTCCCCCCGCGGCGGCCCGGGGCGGGGCCTCGCCCGCCGGCCGTCTTCCCGCCGCGCTACCAGCGGCGGTTAGCCGACCGGTCAGGGCCTGGATTCGACTGAGGGTGAAGGCCGCCAGCTTACGTCCAATGTGGAGAGAGGGAAATTGATCAGTCGATCCGGTCGACCCGCATCGGTCGGGACGGTCACGTGTGCTGGCCTGCCGCCGGCTCAGGTGGCCGCCGGGCCCCTTCCCGGACGGGAAGGGGCCCGGCGACGAACGCACGGGGCCGCCGCCGCCCGCCCCGCCGCTACCGACGGGCGATCGGCGGACCGGCGGTCAGGAGACTCCGCAGGAACTCGCCGACCAGGTACGACTCGACTTGTGTGCCACATGGGTGTGGTCGCTGTGTCCGGGGTAGCCGGGGCCGAGGATCTCCCGCCAGCCGTGGTTGCGGGCCTGCTGGGCGAGCCGGCACAGGCTGTGCGGGCTGACGCCCAGGTCGACCGCGTCGCCGTAGAGGTGCCGGCTGGTGGCCGAGCCGCCGACCGCGTTGTTGCAGGCGTGGCTGCGGAACGCGCTGGTTACCCGGATCGGCTGGTCGCCGAGGGCGTGCCGCATGGCCTGGAGCTTCCACATGTTGACCAGGGCGTTGAACCGGGCGGTCGCGGCCGAGACCGCGCCACCGGACCAGTCCGAGTTGCAGTTGTTCAACTCGGCGTAGCTGAAGTTGACCGGGGTGCAGTCGTCGTCCTGGAGGGCGTAGATCCGGTTGAACGTCTGCGGGCCGGCGATGCCGTCGGCGCCCAGCCCGTAGGCCTGCTGGAAGCGGAGCACGGCGGCCCGGGTGGCCGGCCCGAAGGCGCCGTCGATGGTGAGCACCGCGTTGTAGCCGGGGTAGCCGGCGACCCGGATCTGCAACTGCCGTACGTCCTCACCGGACATTCCCTCCGAAAGGGTCCGGCCCCAGGTGTAGCAGCCGTCGGCCTGGGCCGGGCCGGCGGTGGTCACCGTCCCGACGAGGGTGGCCGCGGCCGCCATGCCGAGCGCCGCGAGGATTCTGACGGTACGTCTGAACAAGGGGTCCTCCATACCGAGCGGGGGTTGAATATCGACGAGGATGGCTGCCTGCCGATCACAAGTCAATATTTTCCGGCCATCTTTTACCGCTCGGCGCTTTCCTTCACCTGCCGGAGATCGGACCCGCTTCCGGCGGGCGCGGTTGGCCCCGTGGCGTTCGGCGCGGACGCCGGCCCGAAAGGCGCTGATTGCGCCATTAGCCTGCGAAGGCGCCCCACCGGGTCCGATCCTGTAGCCGTGGCGACGTACGAGTACCGGTGTCCCCGGGACGGGATCTTTCCGGCCCGGTTCCCGATCGGGCAGGCTCCCGCGCGGGTCCGCTGCGCGACCTGCGCGGCGGAGTCCACCCGGGTCTACTCGGCGCCCTCGCTGCACGCCATGCCGCGGCCACTGGTCGCGGCTCTCGACCGGGCCGGCCGCAGCGCCGAAGCACCGGAGGTGGTATCCCGGGTTCCCGGCCGACGCGGCGCGGCGCCCCGGCCGGTCCATCCCGGGCACGCCCGTCTGCCACGACCCTGACGGGTGAAAGGGAAGCCGCGATGCCCGAGCTGTTGTTTCCACTGGACTCGACGAAGAAGTTCACCGAGCAGGAGGTGATCGGCCACAACCGGTGGCATCCGGAGATCCCGCCGGTCGCCACCGTCCGGCCCGGCCAGACGTTCCGGGTGCACTGCCGGGAGTGGTTCGACGGCGCGATCCACAACGACGACTCGGCCGAGGACGTCCGGGACGCGCCGCTGCAGATCGTGCACGCGCTCAGCGGCCCGTTCTCGGTCAGCGGCGCCGAACCCGGCGACCTGCTGGTGGTCGACATTCTCGACGTGGGACCGATCCCGCAGGAGGACTCCGGTCCGCTCGCCGGGCAGGGCTGGGGCTACACCGGCATCTTCGCGAAACAGAACGGCGGCAGCTTCCTGACCGACTACTTCCCCGACGCGTACAAGGCGGTCTGGGACTTCTTCGGGCAGCAGGCGACCTCCCGGCACGTACCCGGGGTGACCTTCACCGGGATGATCCACCCCGGGCTGATGGGTACCGCACCGTCCGCGGCGCTGCTGGCGAAGTGGAACGAGCGGGAGGGTGCGCTGCGGGCCACCGACCCGGACCGGGTACCGCCGCTGTCGCTGCCACCGCTGCCGGACGGCGCGATCCTCGGCTCGCTGACCGGCGGCGACTTCGACCGGGTGGCGGCGGAGGGGGCCCGGACCGCGCCGCCCCGGGAGAACGGCGGCAACCAGGACATCAAGAACATGACCAAGGGGACCCGGGTCTTCTACCCGGTGTACGTCCCCGGCGCCAACCTGTCAGTTGGCGACCTGCACTTCTCCCAGGGCGACGGCGAGATCACCTTCTGCGGTGCGATCGAGATGGGCGGCTTCATCGACCTGCACGTGGACGTGATCAAGGGCGGGATGACCATGTACGGGGTGTCGGAGAACGCGATCTTCCTGCCCGGGATCGTGGCTCCGCAGTACAGCCAGTGGCTGGCCTTCTCCGGCATCTCGGTCAGCACCGAGGGCGAGCAGCACTACCTCGACTCGCAGCTCGCGTTCCAGCGCGCCTGCCTGCACGCGATCGACTACCTGACCCGGTTCGGCTACAGCCCCGAGCAGGCGTACCTGCTGCTCGGGGCCGCACCGATCGAGGGGCGCTTCTCCGCCGTGGTGGACATCCCGAACTCGTGCGCGACGGTCTACCTGCCGACCGCGATCTTCGACGTCGACATACGGCCCTCGGCCGCCGGGCCGGCCCGGGTCGACCCGGGCCGGGGAGCCCCGAAGGCGACCTTCTGACGCCGAACGGATCTCCTGCACGTCGCCAGGGCCGGTGGGTCACGGCACAGCCGCGTCGGCACGCCGGGCCCGGGTTACCGCCGCCTGATCGCCGGAAGCTCCCATGCCCAGCAGGGCGACGACCGACAGCGCACTGAACACCGTCGCCAGGGCGACGGCGGCCCGCATCCCGCCGGATCCGTAGGCGGCCAGAGACCACGCCAGCGTGGCCAGGGCGGGCCCCAGCGCGAAGCCCATGGTGCGGGCGAGGCCGGTCGAGGCGCCTGTGGTCGCCAGCAGGCGCCGGGGCGCGTGACCCATCGCGTTCGCCATGTTGGGCGCGTTGAACAGGCCGTTTCCGCAGCCGGCCAGGAACAGCCGCCACGCGACATCGGTGGGGCCCCAGGAGTCGTCCATCGGCAGCAGGAGAGCCAGGCCGACGGTGAAGATGACCGCCCCCAGGAGGGCGGTTCGCCGGTGACTCCACCAGTCACCAAGAAATCCGCCGACGGGTCCCATCACGGCCATGCCCACCGGGAACGCCAGGATCGTGACGCCGGCGGCCGACACCGACTCGCCAAGTTCCCGCTGCATGAA
Organism: Plantactinospora sp. B6F1; assembly: GCF_040120695.1. Classification (NCBI taxonomy): domain Bacteria; kingdom Bacillati; phylum Actinomycetota; class Actinomycetes; order Micromonosporales; family Micromonosporaceae; genus Plantactinospora; species Plantactinospora sp. B6F1. The sequence continues at coordinate 32,535 of NZ_JBEEAC010000032.1, forward strand.
GTACGGGACAATGAAGAAGACGGTGCCGATCGCCGTTGCGGCCGTGGCCAGGGCAACATGCGGTCCCACCTCTCCCGGGGCACGGAAGAGATCACGGACCGCGCCGCTGACGGGCATGCTTCGCCACCGGAGAAGCAACGGGATCCCCACGAGCGCCAGCGCCATCCACACCGGACCGTCGCTCGCCGTCAGGGAAAGTGCGAGCAGCAGCGCGGCGACCGCTCCGCTGAGCAGGAGGGCCTCGGTGAACCAGGTGCGGTCGGGGACCCGCAGCGGCGCGCTCGGCGGTAGCGTGCGCAGTCCGACCACCATGACGAGGAGGCTCACCGGCACGTTGACGAAGAAGATCCATGGCCAACCCACCCCGTCGACCAGGATGCCGCCGAGGCCGGGCCCGCTGATGAGTCCGATCGGGCCGAGGGTCGTGATCAGGCCCATCGCGCGCCCGCGGGCCGATGGCCGAACGGCCGTCGTGGCCAACGTCGGAACCAGCGAGAAGAGCAGCGCGCCGAAGGTTCCCTGAACCAGTCGCGCCGCGATCAGCCAGGCCGGGCCGGGTGCGAGCCCTCCGGCGACGCTGGCCAGAGCGAAGCCGGTGAGCGAGAACATCAGGGCCGGGCGTCGCCCGACACTGTCCAGCCACCGGCCGCTCGGCAACGCCAGGCCGGCGAGTGGCAGCAGGTAGGCCAGCATGACCCACTCGGCCATGCTGGTCGCCATCGTGAAGTCATGCTCGATCGCTGGCAGCGCGACGTTGACGATGGTCATGTCGACCGATGCCATGAACACGGCCAGGCCGGCGGCGGCCACCAGCCACCACCGGTTCTCGTCCCCGTCGGGCTGCCTCACCCGGCTGCCAGTCCGGTCAGTGCTGTCGGCCATGGTGCGATCTCTCCCTGCTCGTTGTGTCTCTGGCTCTCCGCCCGCCGCCGCCCCCACCGGAGCCGGCACCGCTGCCGGTGGCGGTCAGGGTGCGTCCGGCCGGTGCACGGGTTGGAACAGTTCGATGAGGTTGCCGGCCGGGTCGGCGAGCAGGATCTGGCGTCCACCGGGGCCGGCGACCACGTCGCTGCGGAACGACAGTCCCGTGCTGCGCAGCCGGTCGATCTCGTGGTCCAGGTCATCGACCATGAGGTGGATACGGTTGCGTCCGGCGGTGGTGGCGCCGTCGGGGGTGGCACGGGCGCCGGAGCTGGTCGGCCCGGACAGCAGCAGCCGCAGCGGGCCGCGCACGACGTCGGCGAAGGCGGGCGCGGCGCTGGTGTGCAGCGTGAAGCCGAGATGAGTGGTGTAGAAGGCGATGGCCGCTTGGACGTCATCGACGATGTAGCGGACGCTGGCCCGCTGGTCGGGTGCGTTCACGACGTATCTCCCCTTCAGGATCGGATGGCGGTGAGGACGGGCAGCAGGTGTCTGACCCGGGTGTCGATGTCGGCTGCGGTGCGCTGGAAGGCGGGGTAGCTCGCCTCGTCGGTCTCGCCGGTCGTGGCAGGGTCGGGGATGCTCCAGTGCACTCGCCGGGGGTGGTCCGGAAAGTCGGGACACACCTCGCGCGCCTTGTCGCAAAGGCTGATCACGTAGTCGAACCGGCGACCGGTCAGGGTGTCCCAGTGCCGGGGGCGCTGGCCGGTGAGGTCGAGGCTGAACTGCTCGTGTACCACCCGTACGGCGTTGGCGTGCAGGTGCGGCCTGGGCCGGCTCCCGGCGCTGGCCACCACCACCTGGCCGTCGGTGTGGTGCCGAAGCAGGGCCTCGGCGATCGGGGACCGGGCGCTGTTCCCGGTGCAGACGAACAGCACGCCGGGGCCGGGTGCGCCCCGCAGGTCCACCGGGGGCGTACGCGGTGTGGCGGGTTCCCGGCGCAGCGCCGGATGCAACGCGCTGCCGGTATCGGCCAGCGCGTCCGCGCAGCGGTCCAGATCCAGGTGGTAGTAACTGTCGCGGCCGTCGAAGCTGCTGCGGTTGGTGGTGACCAGCCCGCCGTCGCGCAGGAGTCGCAGGTGGTAGGAGACCAGGTTCTGCGGCTCGCCCACCAGGGTCACCAGTTCCCGGACCCGGTAGTCACCGGCCGCCAGCTCGGTCAGCAACCGCCACCGGAGCGGATGGGCGGCGAGACGTACGAACGCCGGGGCGGCTTGACTCGACATCGTCACCACCGAAAAGTACATCAAGTCGAAGTGATGTATCAAGTCGGTTTGATGGAATGGCGGTGTCGTGGAGTTGGCAGACCCGCCCGACGCGATGCTGGTCGGGTCTGGGTCCGCAATGGCTAGCGCCGACGGCGACGCTGCGATGCCTGTCCCGGGTGGTCGGCCCGCTCGGCAGCCGGCTCGACCAGGCGTAGCCGCCGGGTGGCCGGACCGACGGTCAGCCGCTGCCCCCAGGCCATCGTCAGGTGGTCCGTCTCCAGCCCGTCGGCGAAGACCACCAACCGCTCCCGTTCCGCGACGATTTCCAGCGTCTCGTCCGCGCCGAGCCGCCCGGCGGTGAGCGACGCGCCGGTCGCCGGGGACGGCCACGCCTCCCGGACGAACCAGCACAGTGCCGGTTCGTCCGGCACCGGCAGCGACGGCACGGTCGCGCGTTCCCGGGCGATCGAGGCACACCAGCCGGTGGCGCCGGTCCCGGTGCCGACCACCAGCCCGGAGGAGGACTGGCGCTCCCGCCGGCCGTCGGCGGTGCAGAGCAGGTAGCGCGCCGACTGGTGGCCGGGGTGTCCCGCGTAGACCTCGTTGAGTCCGATCAGCTCCTGGCCGTCGTCCAGCACGGCCCGGACCATGGTCCGCTCGCGGACCGGCGCACGCCCGGCGACCACCGAGGGAAGCAGCCGGGTGACCGCTTCGGGTCCGAACCGGACGAGTACCCCGGCATTCTGTCCCGGCTCCGGGTCCACCCCGATCACCGGCTGCCCGTCGAGGTACTTGGCGACGTTGGCGACCAGCCCGTCCTGGCCGACCGCCAGCACGATGTCCTCGGCCGCGAACGGGAACCGGGCCAGGTCGTCCCGGTCCACCCGCCCCCGCCGCCAGTCCGCCGGGATGGCCGCCCCGACCGTGGTCAGCGCCGCCTGCAGCGCCTCGTGCCGGGTCACCACCTCGGCCAGGTCGCGCCCCCGCTGGCGCAGGTAGTAGCCGGCGGCGGCCCGGGTGCCGTGGTGGGCCAGCAACTCGTCCAGTTCGCTGCGCCGGCTCACCACCACGACCCTCGGCGCCAGCGTGGCGCTCACCGGGACAGCCGGGCCAGCAGGCCGGTCAGCACGTCCGGGGTGACGGTGAGCTGACCGATCTCGGGAAGCTGCCCGGCGACCTCGCGGAGCGCGAGCGCGTGCAGCACCTCCGGCGGCAGGTCCCGGTACGCCGCCAGCCGGGCCGCCTCCGCCTCGGCCTCGGCGAGGCCGACCACGCGTACGCCGTCGGCCTTGGCACCGGCGAGGGTGCGTTCCTTCTCCGCCTCGGCGCCGGCCAGCACCCGGGCCCGTTCGGCCGCCGCCGCGTTCGCCACCTTCTCCCGCTCGGCCCTGCCCTGGGCCACCGCCAGCTCGGCGGCGGCCTCCAGCTCGACCTTGCGCCGGGAGTTGGCACCGTGCTGCTCCACCAGCTGCTGCTCCCGGCGAGCCAGCTCGATCTTGTTCTGCAACTCGTTCTCGGCGATCGCCCTCTCCTGCTCGACCGCCTGCGCCCGCCGGGCGTAGGTGGCCCGATCTGCCTCGACCTGCACCGTCTCCCGGGTCGGCGTCTGGAGCGCCCGTTCCATCTCCGGCTCGGGCCGCACGGCCACCACCCGGGCGCTGACCACCGAGACGCCGACGTCGGTCAGCCGGGCCTCGTCGCGCAGCGCCGCCGAGACCGCCTCGCGGACCGCGGCGATGTCGGTCAGCGCCTCGGCCAGCGGCACCCGGGCCAGCAGGTCGAGGGCCGGCTGCTGGGCCAGCTCGGCCAGCAGCGTGGCAACCTGGTCGAGCGGGCGGCCCCGGGCGACGCCCTTGTACGGGTCGACCGAGAAGTCCAGCCGGCTCGCCGCGAGCGCCGGGTCGGCGATCCGGTACGTCACCGTCGCCTGCACGGTGACATCGGCGAAGTCGCTGGTCCGGGCGTGGAACAGCAGCGGCAGTTCGCGGTCGTCGACCGGCACCTCACTGAGTACGCCGACCAGCGGCCGGTACCAGAAGGACTGCCCGACGCCCTCGTGTCGGACGCTGCCCCGCACGGAGTGCCGAATCCACGTGGTCGGCGCTCCGCGCAGGTGTCGCAGGAACAACCGTCTGGTCACGTCGGCCATGACGCGCCCCCTCCCCTGTTTTCGTCGCCATGACGATAAAGGGAGATCCATTTCGCGTCAAGTCGCCGATAAACCGGCTCCGAGCACCGTCGTCAGCGGCTCAGCCGCTGGTACCGCCGGACGGCCAGCGGTGCGAAGACGGCGATCAGCACCAGCGGGAAGGCGACCGCCAGGAGCAGCGGGTGCTGCGCCGCCCAGGAGTCCCCACCGGTCCCGGGGTTGCCGAAGAGTTCGCGGCTGGCCGCCACCGTCGCCGACAGCGGGTTCCAGGACGAGACCGCGCCGAGCCACTCCGGCATCAGGTCCGGTGCCACGAAGACGTTGGAGAGCGCGGTCAGCGGAAAGGCCAGCGGAAAGACGATCACCCCGACGGTGTCCGGGCTCGGCACCATCAGGCCGAGGAAGATGCCGACCCAGGTGAGCGCCAGCCGCAGCAGCAGGATCAGCCCCACCGCGGCGAGCGCGTCGAGCAGGCCGTTGCGCCACTGCCAGCCGACCAGCAGTCCGCAGACCACCAGGACGGTCATCTCCAGCATCGCGCGGAGCAGGTCGGCACCGGTCCGCCCGGTGACCAGCGCGGTCCGGGCCATCGGCATGGAACGGAACCGGTCCACCACGCCCCGGCTGACGTCCATGGCGATGCCGCTGGCGGTGGCGCCCAGCCCGTACAGCATGGTCATCGCGAAGACCCCGGGCAGGAGGTACTCCCGGTAGCTGCCCTGGCCGGGTACCGCCATCCCGCTGCCGAAGACGTAGCCGAAGACCAGCACGAACATGATCGGCAGACTGAAATAGATCACGATCTCCTCGGGCGACCGGACCACGTGCGCCATGTTCCGGCCGGTCATCACCGCGCCGTCGGCCACCGCCCGACGGAACCGGGCCGGCGCGCCCCACCCGGTCATGCCGGTACTCCCGCCGTGGTCGGCCGCGTCGCCCCGGCCTGGTGCCCGGTCAGGTGCAGGAAGGCCTCGTCGAGGGTCGGCCGGCGCAGTCCGATGTCCTGCACCGCGATCCCGGCGTCCCGCAGCGCCCGCATCACGTCGCCGAGTGCCGCCACCCGGTCCACGACCGGGGCGCTGAGCTGCCGGATCTCCGCGTCGAGCGTCACCGGCCCGGCGGAGGACCGCTCCACGATCCCGGCGGCGGTGCCGAGTTCCGCCGCGTGCCGGACGACCACCTCGATCCGGTCCGCACCGATCCGCGCCTTCAGCTCGGCCGAAGTGCCCTCCGCGACCACCCGACCGGCGTCGATCACCAGGATCCGGTCGGCGAGCTGGTCCGCCTCCTCCAGATACTGGGTGGTGAGCAGCACGGTGGTGCCGTCGGCAACCAGGCGCCGTACCGCCGACCAGAGCTGGTTACGGCTGCGCGGGTCGAGCCCGGTGGTCGGCTCGTCGAGGAAGAGCACCCGGGGGGTCATGATCAGACTGGCCGCCAGGTCCAGCCGGCGGCGCATCCCGCCGGAGTACTCCGCGGCCGACCGGCCGGCCGCCGCGGTCAGCCCGAACTGTTCCAGCAGTTCGTCGGCACGACGCCGGGCAGCCTTGGCCGACAGGTGGTGCAGCCGACCGAAAAGGATCAGGTTCTGTCGCCCGCTGAGGATCTCGTCGACCGCCGCGTACTGCCCGGTCAGCCCGATCACCTCACGGACCTGCTCGGGCTGGCGGACCACGTCGTACCCGGCGACCCAGGCCCGACCGGCGTCGAAGCGCAGCAGCGTGGCGAGGATCCGAACCGCCGTGGTCTTGCCGGCACCGTTCGGTCCGAGCAGCCCGCACACCGTGCCGGCCGGCACGCTCAGGTCGAACCCGTCGAGGGCCCGGGTCGCGCCGTACCGCTTGTGCAGCCCCTCGGCCACGACCGCTGATGTCTGTGTTGTCATGCCGTCGACGGTCGCCGACCGCACTCACCGGCCACGCACCGATCACTGACGGCCCCGCTGACCGGTCGCGCACCGATCACAGCCGGCCCCGCCGACCGGCCACGCACCGCCGCCGACCCCCTCGTCGTCGCCGCCGGTGCTCCGGTCAGGCCGCGTCGAGCGCCGCCAATGCCTCTTCCCTGGTCAGGGCGGCGCCTCGGGCCAGCAGACGCCGGTACGCCGGGTCGCCGAGCCGGGCCCGGAGGGTGACGGCGATCGGTGCCGCGTCGATCGCCGCGGCGATGCCGAAACCCGACTGCAGCGCCGCGACCGCGCCGAGCAGCAGGCCGGCCCGGTCGGCGTCGCCGTCCCGGAGTACCGGTCCGACCAGGCCGTCGACCGCGATCGTGAGGGTGCTCAGTTCCCACACTCCCACCGTGGCGCCGAGCACCTGACGGAACCGGGACCCGGCCCCCAGCTCGTCACCGGTCGCCGCCAGGATCTGCCCCAGGCAGACGAGCGCCGCGAGCCGTACCCCCTCGGCACCGAACCAGCCGGTCGGGCACTCCGCCAGCGCCTGCTCACCGAGCCGGCGGGCCCGGTCCAGGTCACCGCGACGCCGGGCGATCTCGCCGAGTCCCAGGTGGGCCGCTGCCAGCTGCTCCGGCGCCCCGGCCGGTAGCGCCAGCTCCAGCACCCGCCGGTAGTCGTCCTCCGCGCCGGTCAGGTCGCCGATGCTGAGCCGGCCGTCGCCCCGGGTCCGCATCAGCTCGGCCATGTCGAGGATCGAGCCGAGTTCGTCGGCGAGCCGCAGCGCCTCGTCGACCAGGTCCGGGTGGGTGTGGTCGCGGCGCCGGTAGGCCAGCTCGATCAGGATCGTCAACACCAGGATCGTCCCCCAGCGCTCCCCGATCGCCCGGAAGTCCGCCAACGCCCGGCCGAGCCTGGAGTGTGCCTCGTCGTACCGGCCCTCGACCATCGAGAGCATCCCCAGGCCGAGTTCCCCCATCGCTGCGCTCCACGGATCGGCGCCGATCAACCGGTCCCAGCCTTCGGGGGTGGCGAGCGGGGTACCCACCAGGTCCGGGGGTGGACCGTTGGCGACCCCGGACAGGTAGAGCAGGAACGGCTGCCGGGGCGGTCGGCCCAGGTTCCACAGGATCGCGGCGGCCGATCCGAGACCCTGCCGGCTCAGGCCGTACCCGCCGAGCGAGGCGTGCAGCAGGCAGAGCGCGTACTCCTCGGCGAGGTCGGGTGGCGGGACGCCGTCGACCTGCTCGACGAGCTGGGCGGCCAGCGCCGCCCCCTCGCCCCGCAGGCCGCGCAGCCACCAGTAGAACGACAGCGCGGCGACCAGCGTCAGCGCGGTCGCCGTGTCTCCGGCGGCCAGCGCCCGGCGCAGCGCGGCGTGCAGGTCGTCGCGGTCGCTGTCCAGCCTGCGCAGCCAGTCCAGCTGCTCCGCGCTCCGCAGCCGCAGGTCGGCGGTACGGGCCAGCTCCAGGAAGTACGCCGCGTGCGCCCGCCGCAGCTCGTCCGCCTCGCCGGCCTCGGCCAGCCGTTCGACACCGAAGGCGCGCACCGTCTCCAGCATCCGGAAACGCCCGCCCCCCGCCTCCACGAGGGACTTGTCGACCAGGCTGGAGAGCAGGTCGAGCACGTCCGCGTCGCGCGGCCCGCAGACCCGCTCGACCGCCTCCAGCTCGGCGCCACCGGCGAAGACCGTCAACCGGCGCGCCAGCCGCTGTTCGGCCTCGTCCAGCAGGTCCCAGCTCCACTGCACCACCGCGCGCAGCGTCTGGTGCCGGGGTTGGGCGAGCCGGCTGCCCCGGGTCAGCAGCCGGAACCGGTCGTCGAGCCGGGCCGCGATCTCCGCCACCGGCAGGGCCCGCAGCCGGGCCGCCGCCAACTCGATGGCGAGCGGCAGGCCGTCGAGGGTACGGCAGATCCGCAGTACCGCGGCAAGGTTGTCGGGGCCGACCGCGAACCCCGGTGCCACGTCCGCGGCCCGCTCGACGAAGAGCCGGACCGCCGCGTACGCCGGGGCGGCCTCGGCGGTTGCCCCGGCCGGTGGCAGGGGCAGCCCGGAGACCGGGCAGAGTGCCTCGCCGGTGAGCCCGAGCGGTTCCCGGCTGGTCGTCAGAACCCGCACCTTCGGGCAGGCGCCGAGGAGCCGGGCGACGAGCCGGGCGACGTCGGCGACCAGGTGCTCGCAGTTGTCGAGGACGAGCAGGATGGCGCGGTCGGCGAGCGCCGTGACCAGACGGTCGGCGGCGTCCCGTGGACCACCCTGGCCGCTCAGCGCGGCGTCCCGCAGTTTCAACGCGGCCAGCACCGCCGAGGCGACGTCCGCGCCCGCGGTCACCGCCGCGAGTTCGACCAGGAAGACCTCCCCGGGCTCCTGGCCGGCCGCCTCGATCGCCAACCGGGTCTTGCCGGCGCCGCCCGGACCGTGCAGGGTGACCAGCCGCGCCTCACCGAGCAGCTTGCCGACCCGGCCCAGTTCCTCCTCCCGTCCGACGAAACTGCTGAGCTGCCCGGGCAGCCCGACCGGCGGCCCCGACACCTCGGCCTCACCCGTGGGCGGCCCGGCGTCCCGAACCGGACCGGGGCGGCGCGTGCCGGCCGGAGCCGGAGCGGGCCGATCCGTGCCAGCCTGGGTCGGGCCGGGCCGAGGCGTGCCGGCGGGGGCCGAACCGGGGTGAGGCGTGCCGGCCGGGAGCAGGCCGGGATCGTCGCGCAGCACGGCCACGTGCAGCGCGGCCAGCTCAGGAGACGGATCGGTGCCCAGGTCCTCCGCGAGTAGCCGGCGGACCTCCTCGAAGGTGCCCAGCGCCTCGGCACGGCGGCCGCTCGCGTGCAGCGCCCGGATCAACAGGCCGCGCAGCCGCTCCCGCAGCGGGTACGCGGCCACCAGCTCGCGCAGCTCGGCCACCGAGGGCCCGGGCCCGGCGAGGTCGAGTTCCGCCGCCACGCGGTCCTCGATGGCGGCCAGCCGCAGCTCGTCCAGGCGGACCGCCTGGGCTCGGGCGAACGGGGCCTCCCGGACGTCGGCCAGCGGCTCCCCGCGCCACAGCCGCGACGCCGCGCGCAACAGCTCGACAGCGCGCCGTCGGTCACCGGCGGCGAGCGCGCCCTGACCATCGGCCACCAGTCGGGTGAACCGGTGCAGGTCGACGTCCTCCGGGTCCACCACGAGCCGGTACCCCGCCGGGTGGAACTCCACCAGGGGCTCCAGCCCGTCGACCCCGGAGAGCACCTGGCGCAACCGGGAGACCTGGGACTGCAACGCGTTCGCGGCCCGGCACGGCGGACGCTCGCCGTAGAGGCCCTGGATGAGTCGGTCCGCCGAGACGACCCGGCCGGCGTCGAGGAGCAGCAGCACCAGGAGGGCACGCAGGCGCGGGCCGCCGACGGCGAGTCGCCCGCCGTCGCCCGCGTACACCTCGGTCGCGCCCAGGATGCCGAACCGCATGACGTCGATTGTCGCCCACCGCCGTGCCGGCGGCGTACGGTCGGATTCTGAGCTGGTTTACGCTTTTTCAGCCTGTATCTTCCTGGTACGGCTAGTTTGATGGTGTTCATCCGCCACTCGATCCCACCAGGAGGCCGGAAGGATGGATGCCGAGGTCAACCTCCGGGTGGACGGGGCCGATCACCGGGTCATCGTGGACACCCGGACCACCCTGCTGGACGCCCTCCGGGAGCGGCTGGGCAACACCAGTCCGAAGAAGGGCTGCGACCACGGGCAGTGCGGCGCCTGCACGGTCCTGCTGGACGGGCGGCGGGTGAACAGTTGCCTCGCCCTCGCGGTGGCACACGACGGGGCCGAGATCGTCACCGCGGCCGGCCTGGCTCCCGACGGCGACCTGCACCCGATGCAGCGCTGCTTCATCCAGTACGACGCCTTCCAATGCGGCTACTGCACGCCCGGGCAGATCGTCTCGGCGGTGGCGATGCTCCGGGAGGCCGAGGCGGGATGGCCGAGCGCGGTGACCGTGGGCGGCGACGGGAGCAGGGTCGGGCTGGACGCCGACGAGATCCGGGAACGGATGAGCGGCAACCTCTGCCGCTGCGCCGCTTACGCGAACATCGTGCCGGCGATCCTGGACCTGGCCCGCCGATGAGGCCCTTCCGGTACCTGCGCGCCGACGACGTGACCGGGGCCGTCGCGCTGCTCGCCGAGGCACCCAACGGCGCCTTCCTCGGCGGCGGGACCAACCTGGTCGACCTGATGAAGCTGGAGGTGGCCACGCCGGACCTGCTGGTCGACGTCCGCCGGCTCACCTCCGACCGGGTCGAGGAACTGCCCGACGGCGGCATCCGGATCGGCGCCGCCACCCCGAACAGCGAGCTGGCGGCACACCCGCTGGTCCGTGAGCGCTATCCGGCGCTCTCCCAGGCGCTGCTCTCCGGCGCCTCCGGCCAGCTGCGCAACCTCGCCACCGCCGCGGGGAACCTGCTGCAACGCACCAGGTGCGTGTACTTCCAGGACCTCACCACCCCGTGCAACAAGCGCCAGCCCGGCACCGGCTGCTCGGCGATCGACGGATACCACCGGGAACTCGCGATCCTCGGCACCTCGTCGGAGTGCGTCGCGACCCATCCGTCGGACTTCGCGGTCGCCCTGGTCGCACTGGACGCGATCGTGCAGACCGAGGGTCCGGCCGGCGGGCGGCGCATCCCCGTCGCCGAACTACACCGGCTGCCGGGGCGCGAACCACACCGGGACACGGTACTGGCGCACGGTGAACTGATCACCGCGATCGAGGTACCGGCGCTCTCCTTCGCCACCCGGTCCCGCTACCGCAAGGTGCGCGACCGGGCGTCGTACGCCTTCGCGCTGGTCTCGGTGGCGGCGGCAATCGACGTGGCGGACGGGATAGTCCGGGACGTCCGGATCGCGCTCGGCGGGGTGGCGCACAAGCCGTGGCGGGCCGACCGGGCCGAGGAACTGCTGCGCGGCGGCCCGGCCCGGGAGGAGCGGTTCCGGGCCGCTGCCGAGGCGGAACTCGGGCAGGCCCAGCCGCTGCCGGGCAACGCCTTCAAGGTGCCGATGGCCCGCAACACCCTGGCCCGGACCCTGCTCGACCTGGTCGACGGATCCGGCTGAGCACCTCGGCGACGGGTACGCCGCCGCGGGTAGGTTGATGCCGCGGGTAGGTTGATCTGGAGGAACGTCGCACCCCACCGGCCCGCTCCGCCGGACCGGCCTGAACCGCAGGAGATCAACCCGATGAACCTTTTTCAACCTGAACCGCGCGACGCTCATGCACCGCGTCCGACCTTGCAGTCCGGCGGACCGCAAGGGGAGGTTGAAAAAGGTTCAATGAACGCAGCGCCGAGCGTGCCGACCCGACCGCTGGCGAACGGTGCCCGGATACCGCAGCTCGGTTTCGGCACCTGGCCGCTGACCGACGAAGAGGCCGAGCGGGCGGTCGCCGAGGCGATCGGGGTCGGTTACCGGCTGATCGACACCGCCTACAAGTACGGCAACGAGGTGGGCGTCGGCCGTGGCCTGCGGGCCTCCGGGGTACCCCGGGAGGAACTCTTCGTCACCAGCAAGCTGAACGGCGAGTGGCACGGCCGGGACCGGGTGCAGGAGGCGTTCCGGGACAGCGTCGGCAAGCTCGGCGTCGACTACCTCGACCTCTATCTGATCCACTGGCCGCTGCCGTGGCAGGACCGGTACGTCGACGCCTTCCTGGGCCTCACCGACCTGCTCCGGGACGGCCGGGTACGGGCCGTCGGACTGTCCAACTTCAAACCGGCGCACATCGACCGGATCCGCGCCGCCACCGGGGTGACACCGGACGTCAACCAGATCCAGCTCGACCCGACGCTGACCCGGGAGGCCGCGCGGGCGTACCACCGGGAGCACGGCATCGCCACCCAGTCTTGGGGACCGATCGGGCATGGCGGCGAGCTCCTCACCCACCCGGTGGTGACCGGGATCGCCGACCGGTACGGCCGCACGCCCGCGCAGGTCGTGCTCCGATGGCACCTCGAACTGGAGCTGATCCCGATTCCGAAGACCGCCTCGCCGGAGCGGATGAAGAGCAACATCGACGTCTTCGACTTCACGCTCGCCCCGGAGGACGTCGCCGCGCTCTCCGCGCTCGACCGGGGCGAGCAGGCCGCGACCGACTCCGACAGGACCGGACACTGACCGGACCGCCGAGCCGGTGGCCCCGCTGACTAGGGCAGCTCCATCGTCTCCGCCACGGCGATCTCCGACAGCGCGGCGGCCAGGTAGTCGCCGACCGCTCCGCCGGCCACCGCGAGCAGGTCGGCGACGAGCAGCGGGGCATGCCGGGCCACCGCCGCCGGCTCGGGTGGCGGCGCCTCGTCCGCCATCTGGTGTACACCGAGCGCGCCGGTCAGCAGCAGCGCCAGCACCTCGACGTCCAGCCCCGGCAGCCAGCTGGCGTTGCTCCGGGCACAGCGTACGAGTACCGCCTGCACGTCCTCGCCGTCCAGCCCGTCCGGGTGCGCCTGCTCCAGCAGTGTCCGCAGCACCGCGCCGAGCACCAGCCCGACCTGTTCGGCGGGGAGCAGGGCCAGATCTCCGGCCGCCTCGTCGAGGGCGTCCGGGTCCCGCGCCCGGACCGCCTCGACGGCACGGACGGTGGCCTGCGTGATGGCCCGGGGCACCGCTGGGGTCATCCGCACATTCAACCGGACGCACGCCGGCCGGCCCGACGCGGCCGGGCACCCCGCCAGCCCGATCCGGGGCTCACCCGCCGATCCGGCCCCGGGCTCAGTCGCCGGTCAGCAGTTGGTCGAAGCTCGTGGTGAGCCGGAACGGGTCGGCGGCCTCGGTCGGTTCGCGGCGGGCGATCTGCGCGGCGAGTTCCCGGGCGGCCCGGTCGATCCGGCCGCGCAGCGTGCCCTGCGCGCTGCCGCCGGCCCAGTCCTCCGGCGCCGCGAAGACCGAGGTCGGCACCACCACCGCGCGCAGGTAGCTGAACATCGGCCGGAGGGCGTGTTCGAGCGCGAGGGAGTGCCGGGCGGTCCCCCCGGTCGCGCCGATCAGTACCGGCCGGTCGACCAGGGCGTCGTCGCCGACCAGGTCGAAGAACGCCTTGAACAGCCCGCTGTACGAGGCGTTGAAGATTGGCGTCACCACGATCAGTCCGTCCGCCGCGGCGACCGTGTCCAGGGCCGGCTTGAGCGACGCCGGCGGGAAGCCGGCCAGCAGGTGGTTCACGATGTCGTGCCCGTGGTCGCGCAGCTCGATCGGCTCGGTCTCGACCGGCACGCCCCGCCGGTCGAGTTCCGCCGCGCTGGCCTCGGCGAGCTGGTCGGCCAGCAGCCTGGTGGAGGAGGGCACCCGCAGCCCGGCCGAGACCACCACGAGCCGGCGGGCGGTCATCGGGCGGCTCCCGCCCCGGTGGCCGCCGCCGCGTCCCGCTCGGCCTTCATCGACGCGTGCGTCGGTGCCTCGGGTACGTGCGCGGGGCGCAGCGCGGCGAACTCCCGTCGCAGTACCGGTACGACCTCCTCGCCGAGGATGTCCAACTGCTCCAGTACGGTCTTCAGCGGCAGTCCGGCGTGGTCGATCAGGAAGAGCTGCCGCTGGTAGTCGCCGACGTAGTCGCGGAAGGTGAGGGTGCGGTCGATCACCTGCTGCGGGCTGCCGACGGTCAGCGGGGTCTCCCGGGTGAAGTCCTCCAGCGACGGACCGTGCCCGTAGACGGGGGCGTTGTCGAAGTACGGCCGGAACTCGCGTACCGCGTCCTGGGAGTTGCGCCGCATGAACACCTGGCCGCCGAGGCCGACGATGGCCTGGTCGGCGGCGCCGTGGCCGTAGTACTCGAACCGCTGCCGGTAGAGGCCCACCATCCGCTGGGTGTGCTCCTTGGGCCAGAAGATGTGGTTGGCGAAGAAGCCGTCGCCGTAGTAGGCGGCCTGCTCGGCGATCTCCGGGCTGCGGATGGAGCCGTGCCAGACGAACGGAGGGATCCCGTCCAGCGGCCGGGGTGTGGAGGTGAACGACTGCAACGGGGTGCGGAACCTGCCCTCCCAGTCGACGACGTCCTCGCGCCACAACCGGCGCAGCAGGTCGTAGTTGTTGATCGCCAGCGGGATGCCGTTGCGGATGTCCTGCCCGAACCACGGGTACACCGGTCCGGTGTTGCCCCGACCCATCATCAGGTCGACCCGGCCGTCGGCCAGGTGCTGGAGCATGGCGTAGTCCTCGGCGATCTTCACCGGATCGTTGGTGGTGATCAGGGTGGTGGCGGTGGAGAGCAGCAGCCGGCTGGTCCGGGCCGCGACGAACCCGAGCATCGTGGTGGGGGACGACGGCACGAACGGCGGGTTGTGGTGCTCGCCCGTGGCGAAGACGTCGAGGCCGACCTCCTCCGCCTTCAACGCGATGGCGACCATCGCCTTGATCCGCTCCGCCTCGGACGGCTCCCGTCCGTTCGTCGGGTCGGTGGTCACGTCGCCCACGCTGAAGATCCCGAACTGCATCACCAGCTCCTCACTCGGTACCCGGTGCCAACCTCCGGTTGCCCCGCACAACATACTTGCCGTGTCAACTATTCCGCCGTACGCCGCCGCGCACCACAGCCCATTCCCCCCGGGCCGCCACCGGACACCCCGGCGGGCCGGGCCGACCGGATGGGTGATCTCCGCCATGCCGGCCGGGCGAAACTGCACGGCACACGGCGGATACGTTATTCATGTCGGGTGCAGGCTGGCAGCGCAGGACGAGACGACGTGGCGCCGACCGGCGCGCCGGGGATCGATTCGGCACGTCCGTGGGTCCGCCCCGGGCCGACCCGGCAACAGCGCCAGCGGGACCTCTACCTGGGCCTGTCGATGGCCGCGCTGGGCCTGCTCAGCGTGATGCTGTCGACCAGCATGGGCAGCTTTCCGCTCGGCACCCCGCCGCCCTGGCCGGAGCGACTGGCCTGGGTGGTCGCCGGTGGTCTGCCGCTGATCTGGCGGCGCAGCCATCCGGAGATCAGCACCGTGGTACTCGCCGCGATCTTCATCACCGCCCAGGTCCGGCACAGCCCGGAGGTGCCGGTCGCCTCCGCCGGGCTCTTCATCGCCGTCTACAGCCTCGGCGTCTGGGGACGGGACCGCCGGCTCTCCGCCCGGATCAGGATCGGGGTCATCGCCGCGATGTTCGCCTGGCTGGTGATCGGCGCCGGGATGAGCATCGCGTCGATCGAGTCGGACCTTCCGGACGGGAGCGGTCCGATCTCCCCGTTCGTCGCCGCCGTGATCACCACCGTGCTGTTCAACGTCGCCTTCTTCCTCCTCGCCTACCTGCTCGGCAACCGCACCTGGACCTCCGCCCTGCGCCAGCACGAACTGGAGGTGCAGGCCGAGGAGCTACGCCGGTCCCGGGCCGAGAACGCCGAGCGGGCGGTCAACCAGGAACGGGTACGAATCGCCCGCGAGCTGCACGACGTCGTCGCCCACCACGTCTCGGTGATGGGCGTACAGGCCAGCGCGAGCCGGCGGGTGATGGACAGGGACCCGGAGAAGGCCAAGACCGCGCTCGCCGCCGTGGAGCAGAGCGCGCGTACCGCCGTCGACGAGCTGCGGCGGATGTTGGGGGTGCTCCGCAACGCCGGCGCCGCGGACGAAGCGCTCGGCTACGGGCTGGAACAGGTCGACAGCCTGCTCCAGGGGGCCCGGGACGCCGGACTCGCCGTCGAGTACAAAATCTACGGTACGCCGGTACCGGTACCGGAGTCGATCTCCCTGGCCGGCTACCGGGTGGTCCAGGAGGCGATGACGAACACGATCAAGCATGCCCGGGCCAGCGCGGTCGACGTGCGGATCCGGTACCTGCGCCGGGAGGTCGAGGTGGAGGTGACCGACGACGGCCGTACCGGGCGGGCCGCGTCCTCCGGCACCGGTGGACTCGGCCTGATCGGGATGCGGGAACGGGTCGCCGCGCACGACGGCAGCCTGGAGGTGGGTGCCCGGCCCGCCGGCGGTTTCCGGGTGAGGGCCCGCTTCCCGATCGCCCAGGCCGACGCCGGCGACGTCTCCCCCGGGACGGCGAGCGGGCGAGCCGGGGAGGGGTCATGACCGAACCGATCCCGGAGACCGCGATCCGGGTCCTCCTCGCCGACGACCAGCACCTGGTCCGGGCCGGCCTGCGGATCATCCTCGAGACGGAGGAGGACCTCGAGGTGGTCGGCGAGGCGGCGGACGGCCGGCGGGCGGTCGAGCTCGCCCTGTCCCAGCGGCCCGACGTCGTACTGCTGGACGTGGAGATGCCGCACCTGGACGGGCTGGCCGCGACCCGGCAGATCGTCGCGGCCACCGGGGCGGACGGGCCCGCGGTGCTGATTCTGACCACCTTCGACCGGGACGACTACCTCTTCGCCGCACTCCGGGCCGGAGCCAGCGGCTTCCTACTCAAGAACGGCTCACCCGAGGATCTGGTCGAGGCGGTGCGGATCCTGGCCCGGGGTGACGCGCTGCTCGCACCGCAGATCACCCGGCGGGTGATCGCGACCTTCACCACCCCGGCCGGCACGGCGGCCCAGTCGGCCAGCCGGCCGGACGCGGGCAGCGGAGCCGCCGACCTGGACCGACGCCGGCTGGCCGAGTTGACCGAGCGGGAACGGGAGGTACTGGTGCAGCTCGCCGGGGGCGCCTCCAACGCCGAGATCGCCGAGCGGCTGCTGCTCGGCGAGGCGACCGTGAAGACACACGTCTCCCGGGTCCTGATGAAGCTCGGGCTGCGCGACCGTACCCAGGCGGTCGTCTTCGCGTACGAACACGGGGTGGTGACCCCGGGCGGTGCCGGCGGCTGACGGCTCGGCCGCCGGGCGCGTCGCCCGGTCATCCCCACGGTCCGCCACACCGGTCATCCCTGTGGCGTGCCGCACCGGAAGTGGATCATCCTCACGGTTCCGCCGCGCGGCGGACGCCGGACGGTTCAGGCCGAACTAACCTCGTCCCCGCTGGCGCAGGGCGCGCCGGCGGAGCACCTGGGAAAGGAGGCCGGATGCTGCGCGTGGCGTCCGTCGATCGGTCGTACGGCGACCGGAGAGTGCTCGACGACATCTCGTTCGAGGTGGCCCCGGGCCGGATGACCGGGTTCGTCGGCGCCAACGGTGCCGGCAAGACCACCTCGATGCGGATCATCCTCGGCCTGCTCGCCGCCGACTCGGGGACGGTGACCTGGAACGGTGAGCCGATCACCCGGGCCGTGCGGCAGCGCTTCGGCTACATGCCCGAGGAGCGCGGCCTCTACCCGAAGATGAAGATCCGGGAGCAGCTCGTCTACCTCGGCCGGCTGTACGGGCTTACCGCGCTGGCCGCCCGGCGCAGCGTCGACGACCTGCTCGACCGGGTCGGGCTGGCCGAGCGGGCCAACGATCCGCTGGAGAAGCTCTCCCTCGGCAACCAGCAGCGGGCCCAGATCGCGGCGGCGCTGGTGCACGACCCCGAGCTGCTGATCCTGGACGAGCCCTTCTCCGGTCTCGACCCGATCGCGGTCGAGATGATCGCCGGGGTGCTGCGGGAGCGGGCCGACCGGGGGGTACCGGTGCTCTTCTCCAGCCACCAGCTCGACGTGGTGGAGCGGCTCTGCGACGACCTGGTGATCATCGCCGCCGGGGCGGTACGCGCCAGCGGAAGCCGCGCCGAACTCCGCTCCCGGTACGCGGCCCCGCACTACCAGCTCGTCACCGACGGCGACGCCGGCTGGGTCCGTGACCTGCCCGGGATCTCCATCGTGGATCTCGACGGCGCACGGGTCGTGATCGAACTCGCCGTTCCGGACGACGACCAGGCGGTACTGCGGGCGGCCCTGGCCCGTGGCCCGGTACGCGCCTTCGGCCCCATCGTTCCCTCGCTCGCCGAGATCTTCCGGGAGGTAACCCAGTGACGACGCTCGCACCGTCCCCGACCCGGTCGCAGGCCGGACCGGCCGCAGCCCGCACCACGATGTGGAGCGCGACGAAGCTGGTCGCCGGCCGGGAGATCGTGGTCAAGCTCCGGGACCGGACGTTCCTGGTCAGTACCATCCTCTTCCTGGTGGTCGCGGCGGCCGGCACGGTGCTGCCGGCACTCTTCTCCGACGGCAGCTCGACGGTGGCGGTGGTCGGCGCGGGCGAGGTTGGCGGCGTCCTGGACCGGGCCGGTATGGAGGTGGTGGCCGCCGCCGACGTCGCGGCGGCGGAGCAGCTCGTCCGGGACGGCGAGGTGGACGCCGCCGTGGTGCCGGGCGACGGGGCCGGCGGCATCCGGGTGCTGGCGATGGATCGCACCCCGGACTCGGTGGTACGGGCGCTGAGCAGCGCTCCCCCGGTGCACCTGCTGAACCCGGACGCGGTCGACCCGATGCTGGCCTTCCTGGTGCCGATGGCTTTCTCGATGGTCTTCTTCTTCCTCTCCATCACCTTCGGCGTGCAGATCGCGCAGAGCGTCACCGAGGAGAAGCAGACCCGCATCGTGGAGATCCTGGTGGCGGCGGTACCGGTCCGGGCGCTGCTTGCCGGCAAGGTACTCGGCAACGGCGCGCTCGCGTTCGGTCAGGTGGCGCTGATCGCGCTGGTCGCGGTGATCTCCATGCAGGTCGTCGGCAGCGACGCCGGTCTGCTGGCCCAGCTCGGCCCGGCGATCGCCTGGTTCATCCCGTTCTTCGTGGTCGGCTTCGTGCTGATGGCCTCGCTGTGGGCGGTCACCGGCGCGCTGGTCAGCCGGCAGGAGGACATCAGCGGGGCGTCCGGGCCGGCCCAGTTGGTGATCATGGCGCCGTTCTTCCTGGTGATCTTCCTCAACGGCAACCCGACGGCGATGGCGGTGCTCTCCTACGTGCCGTTCTCCGCGCCGACCGCGATGCCGCTGCGGCTCTTCTTCGGCGACGCCGCCGGCTGGGAGCCGGTGCTGGCCCTGCTGGTCCTGCTCGGCGCCGCCGCGCTCTGCATCACGCTCGCCGCCCGGCTCTACGAGGGATCGCTGCTGCGCACCAACGGTAAGACCTCGCTGCGGGCCGCGTGGCGGGAGCGGGAGACCCGGGTCTCCTGAGGGCCCGACCACCGGATCAGGATCGTGTCGCGGCGAGGCCGGAACAGCGCCTCGCCGCGGCGATCCTGTCCTCGATCCGCCCCCGGGCGGCACCGGAGACGAGCACCGGCTGACCGGTCCGGGAGACCGTGGCCGGCAGGAACTCGTTGCGGATCACCGTACGGTCCCGGACGGTCAGCCGGAGCACCCCGGAGTCGGTGCTCTTCGAGTCGCCGTACCAGAGGAAGTTGCCGAGCCCGTAGTGCACGTACGTCCGGCCGAGCCAGCCGTCGGCGAGCAGGGTGTGCGCGTGCGTACCGAGCACGATGTCGGCGCCGGCCCGGGACAACCGGCCGGCGAAGCCCTTCATCTCCCCGCTCGGGCAGGAACTCCCCTCGATCCCCCAGTGCATGAAGACGATCACCAGATCGGCCTGCTTCCGGGCAGCTCGGACGGCGGCGGTGGCCCGGGCGGTGTCGAACGCCATCGCCACACCGGGACGGGTCGCGGTCGGCTTCCACCGCCCGGCCAGCTCGTGCACCTGTGACATGCCGAGTACGGCGATCCGCACCCCGCGCACCGTGGTCAGCCAGGGCGCGTACGCCGCGTCGGCGTCGATGCCGGCGCCGAAGACCGGGAACCGCGCCCTGTTCGCCGCGTCGAGGGTGTCCCGGAGCCCCACCTGCCCGTAGTCCAGTACGTGGTTGTTGGCGACCGAGGCGGCGTCCACCCCGGCGGCCCGCAGCGCCGGGTAGGCGCTCGCCGGTGCCCGGAAGTGGAATCGCTTCGGCTGCGGGGTGCCCCGACCGGTCACCGCCGTCTCCAGGTTCAGCACGGTCAGGTCGGCGCCCCGCAGCCTCGACGCGATCGGACCGAACGCCGTCTCCGGCTCGTCGAGCAGCCGCAGCGTACGCCCGGTGAAGTGGACGTCACCGGCGAACGCCAGCCGCAGCTCGACCGGCGCGGCCGGGGTCGGTGACGCCGCCGGGGTGGTCTGCGCCGGAGCAGGCGGGCTCACCGGGGCCCCGGGTGTCGCCGGGGCGGCGTCCGGCTCCGCCGAACAGCCGAGCAGGATCGCCCCGGCCGTGACCCCCGCCAGCATCGCCCGCCACGCCCGCACCGCGCCGCCGCTCATCCGGCGAGGGTACGCGGCACCGTCGGCTCGTACCGCCCGCCGGCGGAGTGTCGACGACGCCGGGCGGTACGAGCCGACGGTGCCGCCCGGCGTTACGGAGTACCGACGGTGCCGTCCGGCGTTACGGAGTACCGACGGTGCCGTCCGGCGTTACGGAGTGCCGACGAGCCGGCCGAGCAGGTCGAGTTGGCGGGGATCCTGTAGGGCGGAACCAACCGCCACCACCCGGGCACCGGCGCCGAGGAAATCCGCCGCGTTGTCGGCGTCCACCCCGCCGGTGGCGACGAACCTCACCGTCGGGAACGGGCCGTGCTGGGCCCGCAACCAGTTGGTGCCGAGTTCGCTGGCCGGAAACGCCTTGAGCCAGGTGTGCCCGGTGCGGAGCGCCTGACCGATCTCCGAGGAGGTGGCCACCCCGGGCAGGTGGGCGAGGCCGAGCCGGGAGCATTCGGCGGCCACCTCCGGGTCGTATCCGGGCGCGACCGTGAAGACCGCGCCGGCCTCGTACACCGTCCGGGCCTGGTCCGGGGTGATGACGGTGCCGGCGCCGACCGGCCGGTCCCGGTCCCGGCCGGCGGCGATGGCGGCGTGCAGCGAGGGCAGCGCGTCCGGGCTCTGCACCGGTACCTCGACCACGTCGATTCCGGCGTCCCAGGACCGCTCGCAGAGTTCGACCGTCCGGTCCGGATCGAAGCCGCGCAGGATCGCCATCACCGGCTGGTCCGCGAAGAGGGTGTCGAAGAAGGTCGTCGACGGGTTGGGCACGGTCACTCCGTTCACGGTCGGTGTCCTCCTGTCCAGCCGAGATCCCGGGATATCGCGGCGCAGGTTCCGGTCAGCTCCGGCAGGTGCTCGCGGAGCCGCTCCAGCGGGGCCAGGGCGCGCAACGCGGTGATCGACACCGCGCCGACCACCCGGCCCCGGGCGTCCCGGACCGGTACGGCGACGCAGTTGACGAAGTTCTCGAACTCGCCGTCGTCCTCGGCCCAGCCGCGCTCGGCGATCCGGGCCAGCTCCGCCCGGAACCGGGCCGGGTCGGTGATCGAGGTGTCGGTGTGCCGGGGATAGGTCAGCCGGGCCAGGAAGCGTTCCCGGGCCGGCTCGTCGAGGTGGGCGAGGATAGCCTTGCCGACCCCCGAGGTGTGCGGGTCGACCGGCTGGCCGACCCGGGACCGCATCCGCAGCGCCCCGCGTCCGTCCACCTTGGCCACGTAGACGATCTCGTCGTCGACGAGTTGGGCGAGGTGCACCGTGTGGCCGTGCCGGTCACCGAGCCGGACCAGGTGTGGGTGGGCGACCGGGTGCAGGTCGAGCTGCTCCACCGCGTGCTGCGCGATCGCCACCATCCGGAACCCGATCGTGTACCGGCCGTCGACCGGGCGGGCGAACCCGCCCCGTTCGAGGGTCTGCACCAGCCGAAGCGCGGTCGACCTGTGCACCCCGAGGTCGTCGGCGATCTCGCCGAGCGAGCGGGGCCGTTCGGCGAAGAGTTCGATGATGCGCAGGGCGCGCTCGACGGTCTGGGACATCGTCCTATCTCCGCCCGGCCGGGGCCCGACCGGCGGGCCGGTGCCAGTCGTCCGGCGTGATGCCCAGCACCGCGCAGATCGTGGGCACCGGTGGAAGTTCGGCGAAGTCCGAGACGGAGCCGAGTGCGGCACCGGCGACCAGGTGTCCGAGCCTCAGCCGGGCGGCGGGGTCGAGGCCGCGCAGCGCGCCGGAGAGCCACCCGGCGGCGAAGGCGTCGCCGGCGCCGACCGGTTCCACCACCTCGACCGGCCGGGCCGGCTCGACGGCGACCCCGTCGGCGGAGAACGCGACCGCCTGCACCGGGCCGTCCTTCACCACCAGGGTTGCGGGGCGATCGACCAGGGCGCGGACGTCCTCCGGCGCCTTGACGTCCCAGAGCCGCGCCGCCTCGTCCAGCCCGACGAAGACCACGTCGGCGGCCTGGGCCAGCCGGAGCAGCTCGGTGGCGGCGGCGGAGAGGTCGGGCCAGAGCGCGGGCCGGTGGTTGACGTCGAAGGAGACCAGCCGCCGCCCCGCCGGCCGGGTACCGAGCAGCCGCTCGACCAGCCCTCGACAGCTCTCCGAGAGCGCCGGGGTGACGCCGCTGAGGTGCAGCACGGCCGCCGGCACCGCCTCGACCCGGTCCGCGTACCCCGGATCCATCCCGGCCGCGGCGGAACCGCGCCGGTAGTAGTAGACCTTCGTGCCGTCCGGGCCGGGGTCCTTGAGGTAGACGGCGGTCGGCCGGGTCGCGTCGACCTCGACCAGCGAGGTGTCCACCCCGGCCGCCCGGACCTCCCCGACGACCAGCTCGCCGAGCGGGTCGGCGCCGACCCGGCTGGCCCAGCCCGCCCGGTGGCCGAGCGCGGCGAGGAACATCGCGACGTTCGACTCGGCGCCGCCGGCCCGGAGCACGAAGGTCGACTCGGCGTCCAGCCGCCCGCCGGGGGTCGGGGTCACCATCGCCATCGTCTCGCCGACGCAGACCGCGTCGAGCGACGCCGTCGGTTTGCCGTCAGCCGTCGGCTTGCCGTCAGCCGTCGGGACCGGGGTCATCGGGCTCCCCTCTGGTGCACATGTTGCACCTGATGCTCAATATCTGCACCACCTACCGAGCCCACTCTAGGTCAGCGTGCCCCGACCAGCCACGGTGGGCCGCGTGGCAGTGCCGAGGTACCCTCCGGCGATCCCCGGCCCGGTCAGTGCGATGCGTCGAGCGGGCCCAGCCAGCGCAGGTGACCGTCGACCCGGAGCAGCGGTACGGGCACGCCGTCCGGGCCGTGCATCGCCAGTTCGCCGCGCGGATCGGCGACCTGCCCGGTGTGCGGCGCCGACGGCGGCTCCTGCCAGACGTGGTAGAGCGGGCCGCCGTCGCCGATCGAGTCGATCGCCCGGTCGAAGGCCGCCCGTCGAGCCGCCGGCACGTGCATCCGGGTCGCCGCGTGGAAGACCACCCTCGGCTCTCCGGGTGGCAGGCTGCGCGCCAGGTCCGGGCAGATCCGCACCGCGTCACCGGCGACCATGACGGGCGGCTCGGTCGCCACCGCGTCGAGGGCGGCGTCGAGCAGCGTCGCCGCGTCCCCGTTCTCCGGCCAGACCAGCGCCCGCAGCCAGCACCGCGCGTCCTCGTCGGCGACGTGGACCGGATTCAGGTCCACCCCGGTCCGACTGGCGATCGGCGGTACGTCGTCCAGGTCCGGTGGCGGTGTCCGACCCAACCAGCGACTGTCCAGGGTGACCGTGGCGTCGACCGGCCCGAACGCCCGGTCGCCGACGAGGTAGCGGTAGCGGTCGACCTGGAGGTGGATGCCGGCGCTCGCACCGACCTCGACCAGGTGCACCGGGTCGGCGCAGCGCTGCCCGATCACCCAGAGCGCGTACCTCAGCGCGACCGCCCGGCGTACGACGTTGGTCTGCACCAGGCGGGTGCGGACGAGTGCGCCGAGTTCGGCCCGGTACCGGCGGCAGAAGTCCCGCAGCACCGGCCCGGCATCCGCCGGATCGGCGGCCGACGAGCCGACCAGCGACGGGTAGAAGCCACGCAGCGGATGCCGCACCCCGGCCAGCAGCAGGTAATGTGCGGCTCCGAAGAAGAGGTACGACGCCTGCTGCCCCGGCCGCCTACCGGTCAGCAGTTCCAGGGTCGACCGGTCCCCCGCCACCACCGGGCAGAGCGCCTGGTAGAGCGGGGAGGTGACGAAGGTGGCCGGCGCGGCGGCGAAGTGTTCGGAAAGCTCGTCGATCTCCTGCGCCGTCGCCATGTCCCTCGTTCCGCATACAGGTCCGTCGAACGGTCCGCGCCCAACGGGTTGTCGGCGGCCGCGGTACTTCCGGACGTCCTCCCGGTACCGGACGTCCTCTCAGTATCCGATCCGGCGCCGCCCAGGGGGCTGTGAGCCGCAGCACCTCTTGATCACTCGGGGAATGTGCCGGATCACCAGCGGTTGGAGGCAGGTGTGATCTTTGCTGTTCCTGCTCAGACCTACCACCAGCAACCGGGAAGGACGCCATGAGCGCCGCCGCCGCGCACGTCGAGGCGTCCGGGCCGCCCGCCACACCCGGCGACCTGATGACCGGCCGCGAACGGCTACGGCTCGTCCTCGTACTCGGGGCGCTGATCGCGATCGGGCCGTTGACGATCGACATGTACCTGCCGGCGCTGCCGGCGATAACCGCCGACTTCGACACCGCCGAGGCGGCGGTCCAGTTGACCCTCACCGGCACCCTGGCCGGGCTCGCTGTCGGCCAGCTCATGATCGGCCCGCTCTCGGACGCGGTCGGCCGGCGGGTCCCGCTCCTCGCCGGCCTGGTGCTGCACGTCATCGCCTCGGCGCTCTGCGTCGTCGCCCCGAACATCGGCACGCTGGGCGTGCTGCGGGTGTTGCAGGGGCTCGGCACCGCCGCTGCCTCGGTGGTGGCGATGGCCGTGGTACGGGACCTGTTCAGCGGAACGGCCTTCGCCAGGATCTTCTCTCGGCTGATGTTGGTGATGGGCGCCGCCCCGGTGCTGGCACCCACCCTGGGCAGCGCGGTGCTGGGCTGGACCGACTGGCGCGGAGTCTTCATCGCGCTCGCCGTGATCGGGATCGTCCTGGTCGTCCTCGCGGCGTTCAGGCTGCCCGAGACGCTGCCGGTGCACCGGCGGCGCAGTGGGGGCGTACACGGCACCGTCCGGGTCTACCGCTCGCTGCTGCGGGACCGTACGTTCGTCGGGCTCGTCGGAGTCGCCGGGCTGGCGATGGCGGCGCTGTTCGCGTACGTCTCCGGGTCCTCCTTCGTCTTCCAGGAGGAGTACGGCCTCGACGAGCGGCAGTTCGGGATCGTCTTCGGCGCCGGCGCGGTGGGCCTGATCGGGGCCTCCCAGCTCAACGTCCGGCTGCTGCGCCGGTACACACCGCAGCGGATCCTGACCACCGCCCTGACCGTCGGTACGCTGGCCGGGCTCGTGCTGCTCGCCGTCGCCGCGACCGGGTTCGGTGGGCTGCCCGCCGTGCTGGCCTCGCTCTGGGTGGTGCTCGCCGCCTCCGGGCTGGCCATGCCGAACGCGCCGGCGCTGGCGTTGAGCCGGCACGGTGAGGCGGCCGGCACCGCCGCGGCGCTGCTCGGCGCGGTGCAGTTCGGCATCGGCGCGCTGCTGGCGCCGCTGGTCGGCGTCCTCGGCAACGGCAGTGTCGGGATGGGGCTGGTGATCGCCGGTGGCATGGCCGCCGCGCTGGCCGTGCTCGTCCTGGTCGTCCGCCCGGCCCGCCTCCCCGCCGTCCCCGCCTCGGAGGCCGTTTCCGTCTCGGAGGCCATCCCCGCCTCGGAGGCCGTGCCCGTCTCGGAGGCCGTGCCCGCCTCGGAGGCCGTTTCCGTCGCGGAGGTCGCCGCTGCCTCGGACGTCGGCCCCGCCGCCCGTACCTCGGTTCGGGCCATGAGCGAGTAGCGTCGTCCGGCCCGCTCCGGGCGGCCGGACGCTAACTGATCATGAGCGGCGGGGGTTGCGGACAGCCGGGCGTCGGTTGCGGGCCGCCGGCCGACGGGAGCGGGCGGCCGGGCGACGCCAGTGCGTCGGGTGCCGCAGGGCCGGCGGCAGGCCGGTCCGGAGGTCGCCGGCCGCCGCGTCGACCTGAGCCTGGGTGAGGAAGATGCTGCCGGTCAGCTCGGCACCGCGCAGGTCGGCGCCGCGCAGGTCCGCCCCGGTGAGGTCGGCCAGGGTGAGGTCGACGCCGCGCAGGTCGGCCCCGATCAGGTAGGCGCCGCGTAGGTTCGCGCCGACCAGGTCGGCACGGCGCAGATCGGCACCGATCAGCTCGGCGCCCCGCCGGTCGGGCCCGCTGCGTCCGGCCCGGGACCTGATCTGCTCGCTGGCCCGCAGCAGCAGTTCGTTGACGGTACGGCGGTGGGCCGGAACGTCCAGGGCGACCAGCGAGGACGGATCACCGTCGGCGAGCCGTTCGGTCGCGGCCCGGACGGTGGCGAGTTCGGTGTGCAGCGGCTCGGTCGGACGCAGTGCCAGCGCCTCGGTCAGGTACCAGAGCAGTTCGTGGAGCTGCCGCACCACCGGGAAGACCTCGACCATCCCCGCCGCGACCTCCGGGTCGGTCCGCCAGTCCCGCCCCTGGTAGGTGACCTGGGCGACCTGCTGGCCGGCGCCGAAGCAGTCGAAGACCGTACACCCGACGAAGCCGCGCTCCCGCAGGTCGCGGTGGATGCCGCAGCGGTGGTCGGAGCGGAGGTTGGGGCAGGGCCGCCCGGCGGGCTTGTCGATGGCGAAGTCCGACGAGGCGGCGAAGGCCGGCACCACGCAGCACAGCCCGAAGCAGCGGTCGCAGTCGGCACGCAGCTCTCGCGGCCGCCCGGCCGGTCCGCTCGACGGGCCGGCCGCCCCGCTCGACGCCCCGCTCGACGGACCGCTCGACGGACCGGCCGACGGACCGGCCGACGGACCGGCCGACGGACCGGTCGGGCTTGCCACGGGCTCGGAGGTGCCGGACACGTTGGTTGATCTCCAGGTCGCGCGGGCCGAACGGTGGGCTCCGACGTGCTCCGCGCCGACCCACCCGGTGGTTGAGCTGGGTAAAGGGTACCTACCGGGCGGGCCGGACGGAGACGGCGGTGGTCGCGGCACCGTGCTGGCACCGTGCTGGCACGGTGGTGGCACCGGGCGAGGTCAGCCGGCCGTCGGCGCGGGTTCGGGCTCGCCCTGCGGCAACGGCTCGCCGGTCTCCAGCAACGTCTTGAGGCTGGAGAGCAGCTCCGACCAGCCCTCGCCGATGCTGTCCAGCAGCGAACTGTCCGGTGCGAAACCCTGGTGTACGACGGTCAGCCGCACCGCCCTGCCCCGGGGCTCGATCTCGAAGCTCACCCTGCTGCGCGGCTCGTCGGCGAGCTTGGCCACCTCGGCCGGATCCATCTCGTACGCCTCGGCGAACTCGGGGCTGAAGTCGTGCCAGGCGTACGACAGCCGGCGGTACGGCTCGGCCTCCAGCACGACCTGTTCCGGACCGCTGATGCGTACGCCGTTGTGCACCCAGACCATCTCCGAGCCGACCCGCCAGTCGGTGTCGAAGGTGACCCCCCAGTACCGGCTGGTGAAGGCCGGATCGGTCAGCGCCTGCCAGAGGCGTTCCGGGGTGGTGCTGATGTAGCTGGTGTAAACGAATTCACGCTCGCCCATGGGTTCCTGCTCCAATGCCCTCTTGAGGTCGGCGAGTGCCTGCACCCGCCTCTGGTCGTACCGGTGGATCCAGCGGTCCGCGATGGCGTTGACCGGCTCGGCGTTGAGGTAGTGCAACTTCTCCCGGCCACGCCGGAGCGTGGTGACGAGGTTGGCCGCCTCCAGCACCGCGAGGTGCTTGCTGACGGACTGCCGGGTCATCGCGAGCCCGACGCACAGCTCCCGGAGGCTCTGCCCGTCCCGGGTGTTCAGGCTGTCCAGCAGCCGCCGACGGCTGCCGTCGGCGAGTGCCTTGAACACCTCGTCCACCCCGTCACCTCCAACATGCAACCAACCAGTTGCCTATCAACATAGGCAGCCATTCGGCTGCCTGTCAATCTCGCCGGCCCGCCACCACCACGGCGTCAATCGGCAGCGCCCTGCCCTTGGGTAGCCGACCGTTCGATGTCGCGCTGCACCCGGTTCATCCCGTGGAGCCAGCGATCCGGGTCGGCGGCCCGCCGGGCGTAGTACGTCGCCACCTCCGGATGCGGCAGCACCAGGAACCGGTCGTCGGCCAGCGCCGCCACCACCAGCTCGGCGACCTGTTCCGGATCGACCGCCCCGGCGGCGAGCAGGGCGGCGCCCGGACCCTCGCCCCGCTCCAGCATCGGAGTGCGAACCCCCTGCGGGCAGAGCGCCTGCACGACGACGCCCCGGTGGGCGTAGCTCACCCGCAGCCACTCGGCGAAGGCCACCGCCGCATGCTTGGAGACCGAGTACGGAGCGGCGCCGAGCAGGGTCAGCAGACCTGCCGCCGAGGCGGTGACGAGGAGCCGGCCCCGCCCGGCCGCCAGCCAGTCGGGCAACAGTTCCCGGGCGGCGTACACCTGGGACATCGTGTTGACCCGCCAGGCGCGCTCCCAGGCCTCGTCGGCGGCGTCCAGCCCGCCGGTGCCCGGCACCCCGGCGTTGGCGCAGAACAGGTCGATCCGGCCGAACCGGTCCCGGGCGTACCGGACCAGCGCGGCTACGGCGCCCGGGTCGGCCATGTCGGCGGGGAAGACCTCCGCGCCGTTCCGGGCCGCGACCGCTCGGGCCGCGTCGGGGTCCAGGTCGTTGACGAGCACCCGGGCGCCCTCGGCGGCGAACCGGGTGGCCAGCGCCGCGCCGATGCCGGATCCCGCCCCGGTCACCACGACGGCCGCGCCGGGCAGGGCGAGTCCGAGGCCATCCGCGTCCACAGGGCAGACAGTATCCCGGTAAAGCTGGCACCGGATGCCCCGGAGAGCCGCGCGGCCGACCCGGAGAAGCCGGCCGGTGGGGGCTGGCGGGCCGGGATCGGCCGGTCGCCGAAAGGCCCCGTCAGGCGTGGTGAAAAGCTGGCAGGTATGAGTTCCGACAGCGCACCATCCGCTCCGCCGGTCAGCACGAGCCCGAACGACCCCGACGACGAATCCGGCACCTTCGCCGACCTCGGGCTGCGGACCGAACTCCTGGACGCGCTCGGCACGCTGGGCTACGAGGAGCCCACCGCCATCCAGCGGGCCGCCATCCCACCCCTGCTGGCCGGTCAGGACCTGCTCGGCCAGGCCGCGACCGGGACCGGGAAGACCGCCGCGTTCGCGCTCCCGCTGCTGCACCGGCTACCGGACGGGCAGCGCTCCAAGGCGCCGGTGGCGCTGATCCTGGTGCCGACCCGGGAGCTGGCCGTGCAGGTCTCCGAGGCGATCCACCGGTACGGCCGGGACCTCGGCGTACGGGTGCTGCCGATCTACGGGGGCCAGCCGATCGCCCGGCAGCTGCGGGCGCTGGACGGCGGGGTGGACGTGGTGGTGGCCACGCCCGGACGGGCCCTGGACCACATCGCCCGGGACACCCTGCGACTGGACGGCCTCGCCACGGTGGTGCTGGACGAGGCGGACGAGATGCTCGACATGGGATTCGCCGAGGACATCGAGGCGATCCTGCAACACGTACCGGAGCAGCGGCAGACGGTGCTCTTCTCCGCCACCATGCCGGCCCGGATCGACGGGATGGCCCGGCAGTACCTGCGGGATCCGGCCCGGATCGAGATCGGCCGGCAGCCCGCACCCACCGGGACCGCCCCGCTGGTCCGGCAGACCGCGTACGTGGTCGCCCGGGCGCACAAGCCGGCCGCCCTCGGCCGGGTACTCGATGTCGAGGCGCCGACCGCGGCGATCGTCTTCTGTCGCAGCCGTGAGGAGGTCGACCGGCTCACCGAGACCATGAACGGTCGCGGCTACCGGGCAGAGGCGCTGCACGGCGGGATGACGCAGGAGCAGCGGGACCGGGTGATGGGCCGGCTCCGGGCCGGCACCGCCGACCTGCTGGTGGCGACCGACGTGGCCGCGCGAGGGCTGGACATCGAGCAGCTCACCCACGTGGTCAACTACGACGTGCCACCAGCCCCGGAGTCCTATGTGCACCGGATCGGGCGGGTCGGCCGGGCCGGCCGGCAAGGGGTGGCGATCACCCTGGCCGAGCCCCGGGAGCACCGGATGCTCAAGACCATCGAGCGGACCACCGGGCAACGGATTTCGATCGACAAGATCCCGACCGTCGCCGACCTGCGGACCCGACGGTTGGAGATGACCCGGGCGGCGCTGCACGAAAGCCTGCTGGAGGACGACCTCGCACCGTTCCGGGTGATCGTCGAGACCCTCACCGACGAGTTCGACGTGATGGAGGTGGCGCTGGCGGCGGTCAAGCTGGCGCACGAGTCGGCCGGCGGCCCGGTCGACGAGGAGGAGGACATCCCGCAGGTCGCGTTCCGGGCGGATCGGGACGGCCGCTCCCGGCGGGACGGCGGTCGCGACGGCGGCCGATACGGCAGCCGGGACGGCGGCCGGGACGACCGGCGCGGCGGGCGGCCCCGCCCCGGCGACATGGCCTGCCTGTTCATCGGGGTCGGCCGGCGGGCCGGCATTCGCCCGCAGGACCTGGTCGGGGCGATCACCGGCGAGACCGCGGTCAGCGGCCGGGAGATCGGCTCGATCGAGATCACCGACCGGTTCTCCCTGGTGGAGGTGCCGAGGTCCGCGGCGAACGAGGTGATCACCCGGCTTCGGCAGAGCACCATCAAGGGGCGTAAGGCGACGGTACGCCGGGACCGCGAGGTCGGCCGCGATCAGCGCGACGGCTGAACCCGAACGGCGGAGTGGCCCGGGCGGGCCGGCATCGGAGGAGGGGCGGGTGGACGGGGCGGATCCGGACCGCTGGTCGGCGGTCGCGGCCGGCTGGACCGACCTGTGGGGCGGCTTCGCCGAGCCGGTCTGGCGGGTCTTGGTGGCGGCGGGTGGGATCGGGCCCGGTTCCCGGGTGCTCGACGTCGGCTGCGGCGGTGGCGACCTGCTCGGCTATCTCGACCGGCTCGGCGCGCAGACCGCCGGGGTCGACCCGGCGCCCGGCATGGTGGCGCTGGCCCGGTCCCGGGTGCCCGCCGCCGACCTCCGGATCGGCGACGCCGAGCGGCTACCCTGGCCGGACCACACGTTCGACCTGGTGGCCGCGGTCAATGCCGTGCAGTTCGCCGCCGACACCCTGGACGCGCTCGCCGAGTTCGTCCGGGTCGCCCAGCCCGGTGGACTGGTCGCGATCGCGAACTGGGCGGAGGGGCGGCACAACGACCTGGACACGATCGAGCGGGCCGTCGCGGACGCCTCCGGGGAGGAGCCACTGCCCGACGGCGAACTCCGGGAGCCGGGGGGTCTCGAACGGCTGCTCGCCGACGGTGGGCTCGACGTGGTGGTGGCGGGGCTGGTGCCGGTCCCCTGGTACGCGGCCGACGACGACGCGCTGGTGCGTGGCGTCCTGCTCGGCGAGGATCCGCAGACGCTGGCCGCGACCGCGTCGACGGTGTGCGACGCAGCCCGGCCGTTCCGGCAGCCGGGCGGCGGCTACCGCCTCGACAACGCTTTCCGGTACGCCGTCGGCCGCACCCCCGGCTGACCCGTCCGGCGCGCCGTCGACCGGTCCACAGCGTACTATCGATTCACGACTATCGATCTGCTGTCTTCCGGACGGCCGGAACTCGCGGGGTGAGCGCGACCATGACACTGCCGCTGTCCGTATCCTCCTCGGCGGGATCCCGTCGGGCCCTGACCGTGCTGGCCACCCTGGCCCTGCTCGCCGGAGCCGCCGCCTCCCCCGCCCGCGCCACCGAGACCGGACGGGTGGACAACCCGTACGTCGACGCGACGGCATACGTCAACCCGGAGTGGTCGGCACGGGCCAGCGCCGAACCGGGCGGGGCGGCCGTCGCCGACCAGCCGACCGCGGTGTGGCTGGACCGGATCGCCGCCATCGAGGGCACCCCCGGACGGATGGGGCTGCGCGCCCACCTGGCCGCGGCCCTGGCCCAGGGCGCCGACCTGGTGCAGCTGACCCTCTACAACCTGCCCGGGCGGGACTGCGACCGCCGGGTCAGCTACGGCGAGCTGGCCGTCGGCGAACTCGACCGGTACCGGACCGAGTTCGTCGACCCGATCGTCGCGGTCCTCGCCGATCCGAGCTACGCGGGCCTGCGGATCGTCACCGTCGTGGAGCCGAACTCGCTGCCCAACCTGGTCACCCACACCTGGCCCCGCCCTGCCGCGACCGCCGGCTGCGACCAGGCCATGGCCGACGGCAGCTACCTCGCCGGCATCGGCTACGCGCTGTCCAGGCTGGCCACGGTGCCCAACGTCTACGCCTACCTGGACGCCGGCCACCACGGTCGACTCGGCTGGTCGCCCGACGGGGCCAGGGCGGCGGCGCTGCTGTACCAGGCGGCCACCACCGCCGGCAGCACCCCCTCGGCCGTGCACGGCTTCACCGTCAACGTCGCCAACTACTCGGTGCTGCGCGAGCCCTACCTCGACGCCGACGACGTCGTGAACGGCGAGCCGGTACGGGACACCGCCTGGATCGCCGGCAATGCCTACGTCGACGAGTTGCCGTACGCCCGACAACTGCGCCAGCTGCTGGTCTCCGCCGGGTTCTCCGCGCGGGTCGGCATGCTGGTCGACACCTCGCGCAACGGGTGGGGCGGCCCGGACCGGCCCGTCGGCCCCGGACCGTCGACCAGCGCGGAGGAGTACGTCGAGGCGGGCCGGACCGACCGGCGCGGCTATCTCGGCAACTGGTGCAACCAGGTCGGCGCCGGACTCGGCGTCCGGCCGGTGGCGGCGCCGGGGGTCGGCATCGACGCGTACGCCTGGATCAAGCCGCCCGGCGAGTCGGACGGAACCAGCGACGTGCTCGGGGCGAACCGGCCGTACGAGCCGATGTGCGACCCCACGTACCGTCCGCACCTGTTCCCCTCGGTGACCAGCGGCGCGATGCGGAACGCCCCACCGGTCGGCGAGTGGTTCCCCGCGCACTTCCGGCAGCTGGTCCAGAACGCGTGGCCACCGCTGTGACCACCACCCGACCGAGCTGCCCGACAGCCTCCGGGACGCCAGCTACGTCTCCCCGGCGCGTTGTCCGGCATCCTGGTCGGACAACTCCGGCCGGCCGCGCTGGTGGCGCCTGGACTGGACCTTCCTCCCGGCCCCGGTCCGGGTGCACTCCTACCACGTCGGCGGGTCGACGAACGGCCACGTCGGCGGGTCGACGAACGATGTCTCCGACCACCGTCCGCAGGAACTGGTGGTCTCGCTGCGACAGCGCGTCGATCCCGGCCGCATCGTAGGCCGGGATCGGCGCTCGCCCCGGCCTACGGCCGGTCGGTGCGTACGGACCGCTACCGGTCAGGACGCGCCGGTGGATGGGGCGGCGGTCGTGCCAGGGTCGGCAGCGGTCACGGCCGGATCGGCCGCAGCGGTCACAGCCGGATCGGCCGCAGTGGTGGTCGGCGTGCCGCCCTGGTCGGTGGCGTCGACGTACCGGACGCCCAGCCGGTCCAGCAGCGGACGGAGGTTGTACATGTCCAGTCCCAGCACGCCGTCGGCGAACTGCCGGCGCTTCTCCTCCTCCTTGGCCTCACGCGCGGCCCCGGCCGCGGCGACCTCTCGGGCCCGTTCGCGCGGCACCACGACGACCCCGTCGTCGTCGGCCACGATCACATCGCCGGGGCGCACGTAGCCGCCGCCGAGCACGATCGGGACGTTCACCGAACCCGGACTCGCCTTCACGGTGCCCTGCGCGGAGACCGCCCGGGACCACACCGGAAAGCCCAGCTTGGTCAGCGCGGCCACGTCGCGGCAGCCCGCGTCGATGACAAGGCCGACGACACCCCGGGCCCGCAGGGAGGTGGCCAGCAGTTCACCGAAGGCACCGTCCGTGCTGGGCGAGGTGAAGGCGACCACGAGTACGTCGCCGGGCCGGGTCTGCTCGACCGCCGCGTGGATCATGAGGTTGTCGCCCGGCTGGGCCGAGACGGTGACCGCCCGGCCAGCGATCCGGGCGCCCGGGTAGATCGGCCGGAGCAGGTGCCCGAGCAGTCCGCTGCGCCCCTGGGCCTCGTGCACCGTCGACACACCCTGCCCGGCGAGTTGGGCGACGGCGTCGGCCGGCGGCGCGGCGTCGCTCCGGACAATGACGTGCCCGGTCACAGCAACTCACTCCCGACCACCGGAAAGACCCGCTGGTACGCCTCGGCGTGGGTGATCGACCGGTCGCCGCCGTTGCGGACCGCCTGCACCCCGCGCCGTACGCCGAGATCCGTGTAGTACGCGACCAGGTGCCCCTGGGCGCCCATGATCCGCATCGCCTCGACCTTGCGGTCGAAGACCGGGCTGATGTCCAGCAGCAGGTTCGGCAGGAACCCGCACTGCTCGGGCTGGTGCGGCTCGAACTGCAACACGTTCGGGGCGCCGATCGGCCGGGTGTCCCGGTCGTGCCCGGCCGCCTGGGCCACCATCCTGGCCCGGAGCACGATCTCGTGGGTCAGCGCATGGTCCAGGTTGTACGGATCCTTGGCCGAGTGGGTGAGGATCACCGCCGGGTTAACCCGACGAATGATCGAGACGACGCTGTCGTAGAGATCGTCCGTGGCCCTCAGCGGGTAGTCCCCGGCGTCGAGGAACTCGATTCCGGCGCCGAGCACCTTGGCCGCCCGGCCCGCCTCGTCGCGTCTCGCCTCCTTGACCCGTTCGAGGGTCATCCCGGGCTGCTTCCACAGTCCCTGCGATTCGCCCTTCTCGCCGAAGGTGAGGCACAGCACGTGCACCTGCTGGCCCCGGGATGCGCTGAGCGCGATGGCGCCACCCGCACGCCAGACGAAATCGGCGGCGTGTGCACTCACCACGAGGATCGGGCCCGGCCCGATCGGAGACGCTGTCATCGACAATCCTTTCCGAGCAGTTCCGCGAGTACGCCCTACGTCCCCGAGCGGAAGCCGCAACGCTTGTCGGAGGCAGACCGATCATAGATGTGTGCCTCATCATTGCCAACAAGATTGTCAACAATCCTGGCCGCCGGACGGTCGGGCACTGCCGCTGGTGGGCGCGTTGAGCTGACAGAGCGGCCCGAGTCGGCACCGGGACGGCGGTGCCGGACAGGCACCGGAATGCCTACCGCAAGCTGTGGCGCCGGCTACGCGACGGCGGGATGCCTCTCCGCAAGCCGTGGACCCGACGACGCGAAGTCGGGGTGCTTCTCCGCAAGCCTCGGACCCGACGATACGAAGATCGCGGCGACCGAAGGGTGCCGCGCGAACGTCGGCCGCGCGAACGTCGTGCGCGGTACGCCGACGCGTCGACGCCGACCACGGCCGGCCAGAGGGCCGCCCGGGCAGGCAGCCCGGCGGGGGGTCAGCCCGGCAGGGCGGCAGTGACGTCGAGTTCGACCAACTGGCCGGGATAGC
The DNA here is from genome assembly GCF_040120695.1 of Plantactinospora sp. B6F1. NCBI lineage: Bacteria > Bacillati > Actinomycetota > Actinomycetes > Micromonosporales > Micromonosporaceae > Plantactinospora > Plantactinospora sp. B6F1. Next base: position 67,759 of record NZ_JBEEAC010000032.1, read on the forward strand.
CGAGCTGGGCCACCCCGAGCAGCGTGCTGGCGGTGGTGAACGCCGAGGCAAGCTGCGACGCCTGGAAGCGTCGCCACACCTCGGCCAACACCTCCCGATCCGCCGTGACAACATAGATCACCGTACGGACCACCTGCTCCGGCCCGGTCCCCACCGAGCCGAGTGCGACCAGGGTGTTGGCGACGATCTGATCAACCTGCGCGCCGAAGTCGCCGGGACCGACCAGCACACCTGCGGCATCCAACGGACACTGCCCCGCCAGATGCGCGGTACGCCCGGCAGAAACGACCGTGACGTGATGGTAACCAGGAGTAACATGCAGGCTCTCCGGGTTGCTACGCGAGATCGTCATGGCACCGATTCTGCAGGGGCGGCGCGTCCCCGGTGGCCAGGGGTATGCCGCCGTGCGCGATCCACCGGCGCCGTGTACAGTTGTCCCCCGTGCGGCACCACGAGCGGTCGGTGTGCGAGTTCCTCGCCCCAACCGTCGTCCGGTGCCGTAATGCAGGTCCGGGTGGCGGAATGGCAGACGCGCTAGCTTGAGGTGCTAGTGCCCGTATAGGGCGTGGGGGTTCAAGTCCCCCCTCGGACACAGTTTCCCCGCATATCTGCGTGATGTGACGTACGGGTGGTCAAAGGGGTTTGACCACCTTCCTGACCAGCCTGACGGCGTACCGAGCCCCGAGGCTGTCTGTCGTGGGTGGTCCTGGTGACTGCCCGGGTCGTCTCTGCGGTGATCCCGTCTTCGGATCACTCCGTACCGAACAGTAAAAGCTCATCAACAAATCGACCGTCTGCTGGTCTGACCTCGACGCGCACGGCGTCGCGATCGTCGGAGACGTACAGGCCCGCTCCGGCGTCGCGGTTACGCCGATCTTCATGACCGTCGAACTACACGCGGACTCGGCGTTCCTCGATCAGGACGAAGAACAACGGGCCCTCGCATCGCGCCTGGCTATCAACGGACACCCGATGCTTAGAGACCTGGCTGCACAGGTCGCGCGAACCGGAGTAGGCCGCGAGCAGGAGACGATGCACCACCTGATCCCGAAGCTTGAGCGTCACCTTGCACAGGTCGCAGCGCCCCCGGAACCACCTGGCCCCGGCCGCTTACGACACGACGCACCATAGCGGCGGGTTCGCCGGTCAGGTTACGGATTACGGCGCCGATGATGCTGCACGGTGGAGTAGCGGCGGTCCCGGCGGAGGGTGAGCGTCATGCCGAGCTCGGCGAGGGTCGGCTGCGGAACGCATACCCCACAGGCTCGGGCCGATCCTCGGGCTGCCTGCGGTGCTCGATCAGGTGCCACTCGCGCGCGCTGCCGGCAACGGCCGCCAGGCTCGGAATCCCGGGCTCTTGTTCTCCGCTCGTGTGCCCTGGTAGTCGCCGCCAAGTGCGAGGGAACAGCCGCAGTCCCAACTGTTCGTTCCGCGCGTGCCGACATTCAGGGGCAGTGAAGTGATCTCAACGACTTTGCGGTAGGTACTTGTACTCGAAATGGGTCAGGTGCAAGGCTGCGGCGATGATGTCTCCGATTCGGCGGGGGCTGGCGGTCGTATGTCGTAGCGTCTTCCATCGTCC
>NZ_JBEEAC010000033.1:0-68010 GCF_040120695.1 Plantactinospora sp. B6F1
CGCCGGACATCATCCACGAAGTGGCGCCACCCGATGCGGGTGGCGCCACTCGTGTTTCTCGGGACAAGCAACGGACCGGGTAAAAGGGGGTTGGCCGGTTCCCACGGCCCCGACCACCCCCCAACCACTCAGCCGCCCAGGCTGGCTGCTGCCGAGGCGATCGCCGAGGAGAAGTAGCTCACCTGGGTGTAGACGCCAGGATAGTTCCGCCGTGCACATCCGTAGCCCCAGCTGACGATGCCCACCTGGACCAGGCCGCTGCCGCCCTGCCGGAACATCGGGCCGCCCGAGTCGCCCTGGCAGGAGTCGGTACCGCCGGAGAGCGGCCCCGCACAGATCTCCTCGGCGGCGATGACGTCGCCGTCGTACGCCGAGGGACCGTTGCAGACCTCGTCGCTGACGAACGGGACGCTTGCCTTCATCAGGTACCGCTGCTGCGCCCCACCTTCCCGGGTCGCACCCCAGCCGGCGACGGTGAACGTGCCGTTGTCGTAGGCGGTCGAGGTGGCGATCGGCAGGGTGCTGAGCCCGCTGACCGGGCTGGCCAGCCGGATCAACGCCCAGTCGTCGCCGTAGCCGTTGTAGCCGGGCGCCCGGTAGACGTAGTTGGAACGGACCTGGATCCGGCTCGACGACTGGAGGTCCACCACGCCCAGGGTGGCGGTGATGCTGGAGTTGCTGCCTGTACGCCCGACACAGTGTGCGGCGGTGAGCACCAGCCGGGGGCTGTAGAGAGAACCGCCGCAGCCCATCGAGAGTCGGACCATGAACGGGAACTCGCCCTGCGCGGCGCGGGTGCCGCCGACGATGAAGGGTGTGACGTCGGTGTTGTCCGGTGCGGCGCTGGCCGGTGCGGCCAGGATGACACCGCCGGCGGTTGCCGCGGCGAACGCGACGGCGGCCATGCGGCTGAGGAAGCGCCAACGAGCCATGGGGGTCCTCTCCGAGCATCGATGGCGCGCCTTGTGGGCGCGCCTGAGATCACGATGCCGGCAGCGTATGAACTTCCATCGCCATATAGCAATGTGCCGATGTCATCCCGGTTATGTCATACCACTGACCAGGTGATCGTCAGCCGCAGCTGTACCGGGGCTCCGCGAGGTACTTCCAGGTGAACTTCTCCCGCTTGACGACCTTCCCGTCCTTGTGGAAGAGCCGGAACGCGTCCTGGGTGAACCCGTTGATCCCGTTGGTGGGGATGCAGGACGGGCCCGGCTGGAGCTTGATCACCTTTGGCTTGGTGATGTTGCGGCGCGGGCTCCACTCCGTGGTCACCCTGTCGTAGATCTTGGTGCTCCAGATCGACACCGTGATCGAGTTGGAGGTGTGCGAGGTGTCGATCAGGACGCCGTACGGGGTGTTGTTCTTGAACTTGAAGTCGAGGTCCGGCCAGAAGATGGTCGACTCGATGACCGGGGGATAGCGGCTGAACCAGTAGGAGTGCGGCTTGTGCTCCACATCCTCCAGCCCAGCGTAGTACGTCGCGTTGAACAGCGTGGTGGTGAACTGCGAGGTGCCGCCGCCGACCCCCGGTACCAGCTTGCCGTCCAGGATGACCGGCGCGTCCCGGTAGCCCTGGGCGTAGCCCCGCTCCCCGGTGTGCCCGTTGAGTGAGAAGGTCTCGCCGGGCTTCACCACCGTGCCGTCCACGTCCCGGGCGATCGTCACGATGTTCTGGCTGCGCGGCGAGCCGAGACCGCCGGTGAACCTGGTGGTGAAGGTGGAGACCCGCTCCTTGATTCCCATCCTGCTCAGGTCCTCGGCGCTGATCTTCGGCTCGACCGGCTTGAGCTGCGCCCGCACGGTACGGCCGTCGGTCTTCGGCAGTACCGTCAGCAGCTCCCGGGCCAGCGCGGCGGTGTCCACCCGAGAACCGCCGGAGCCGGCCACGATCTTCGGCTTGTTGCCCTGGATCGACATGCTGGCGTCCTTCGGCTTCACCTCGACCCTGCCGAGCTGGCCGGGCAGCGCGGCGCGGAGCTTCTTCTCGTCCATCCGAGGGACGATCTTGCCCGCCTTGTCGGCGGTCAGCACCAGGCTCTTGGCGATCACGGTCGGCGCGATGGTGAAGTTCCCCCGGTCGGTGGTCACCGTCACCGGTCCGGCAACCGCCGGCCTGGCCAGCTCGGTGACCAGCCGGTCGACCTCCTCGGCGGTGGTCGCCGGGTGCGTCTCGACCAGCGGTACCCGCACCGGCTGCCCGCGCAGCCATCCCTCGCGCAACGCCTTCGCCGACTCCTCGGCCTGCAGTCCCCTGCTCGGCTTCGGGTAGACCGGCCGGGGTGTCGTACCGCTGAACGTGATGGCCGGCAACGTCATCCGCTGCCCTGTCCCGCCGGCGATCTTCCGCAGCTCGGCGTCGAGCCTCTCGGCGTCGACGGTGACCACGGGCTCGGTGCTGTGGGAGCCGAAGAGCCGGCTCAACGGGCCCGGGCGGTGCCGGGCGGCCGCCGCCACCGTCGCGTCGACGTCGACCGTCAAGCCGACGGCCGCCGGTGACACCTCGCCGGTCTGGTCGCCGATGTGCACCTGGACCGGCCTGCTGAACGTGCCGGCCCGGGAGTCCAGGTCGGCGCGGAGCGTCTCGACCGCCTCGGCTCGGCTCCGGCCGCCAAGGTCGACGCCGAGCACGCTGGTGCCCCGGGGCACCTCACCGGCGTACGCGTAGCCGGCCGTAGCGCCACCGCTGGCGAGCAGCACGGCGACGGCCGCGCCACCGGTGAGCAGCAGCCGCCGCACCCGGGCCCGAGGCGCCGGTTGTTCGGCGGCTTGCCCCGGAACGGTGGGCCCGGAACCCGGCCCCGGCGCCTTCCCGCCGGCCGACGTGGCGGTGGCGGTGGCGGTGGCGGTCTGCGGGGTGCCTGGGGCGCCGCCACCCGGGCCGTCGCCGTCGTTCTGTCCGACCGGGAGACTGACCGCGGTGATCTGGATGGTGGGACGTTCCTCGGCGGGCACCTTGACGGCGGGCATCCGCACGGTCGGCCGCTCGTCCGCGGGCACTCTGTCGTCGCCGCGCCGGCCGCCGGACCCGTCGCCGTGCTGACTCACGGAGTTGTCGCCGTACTGACTCACGGACACCCCTGCCTCACCGACACCTCAGCGCGATACGGCGGGCGGGCACGACAGCCGCCCGGAAAGGACCTTGACCGACTACGGTAGCCAAAAACTCGACCAGGACCGGCGGCGGGTCCGGTCAGAACGTGCCTGACCTCGGATTACCGCCGCGTCGACCTGGCCTCCGGATCGATCGAACCCGCAGTGGACGGTGCCGGGAAGCGGTCGCGGCACGGGAGCGAAAACGGCGAATAGTCCGATCTCCGACATGGTGCGGCCGAACATCCATGGTGTTCCGTACACCTGGCAGCTCTCGGTACGCCACCGAGCCCGCATATGCTCCGACCGTCTACCCCCTTATCGGAGGCAACGTGATGCGCCGGAACAGACGCGGACGCTCGCTCAAGGCGCTGGGCGTACTGCTCACCAGTGGTGCGCTCGGTGTGACCAGCGGAGTGGCGGCCTTCGCCGCCGAACCCGTGGCGACGCCCTTTCTCAGCGAGATCCATTACGACAACGCCGGTACGGACACCGGCGAGGCGATCGAGGTCGAGGCCCCGGCCGGTACGGACCTGACCGGTTGGCAGCTCGTCCTCTACAACGGCAACAACGGAACCCCGTACCACACCCGGACGCTCAGCGGGACGGTGCCGGCGGCCGGGGTGGTCGTCGCGACGTACCCGACGGACGGCATCCAGAACGGCTCGCCGGACGGGATCGCGCTGGTCGCCCCCGACGGCACCGTCGCCGAGTTCCTCAGCTACGAGGGCGGGATGACCGCGGTCGGTGGCCCGGCCGACGGGCAGGCCGCCACCGACATCGGGGTGGCCGAGGGGAGCGGCACTCCGATCGGGGAGTCCCTCCAGCGGATCGACGGCACCTGGCGGGCACCGGCACTGAACAGCTTCGGCACCCGCAACACCGGCGGCGATCCGGACCCGGATCCGGACCCGGTCGGCTGTGACACCCCGGTCAGCCACACCATCGCCCAGGTCCAGGGCACCGGCGACGCGACGCCGCTGGCCGGTACCCGGGTGACCGTCGAGGGTGTCGTCACCGGCGACCACCGCACCGGCGGGTACAACGGCATCTACCTTCAGACCGCCGGCAGCGGCGGGCGGGCGCCGACCGCCGGTACCGCCTCCGACGGGATCTTCGTCTACCTGACCAGCAACGCCGCCAACCACCCGAGCGTCGCCCTCGGCGACCGGGTCCGGGTAAGCGGTACCGCGAGCGAGTTCAACGGACTCACCCAGGTCAGCATCGCGGCCCGGAGCGACGTGCAGGTCTGCGAGCACCAGGTCGCGCTGCCGGCGCCGGTCGCGCTCTCGCTGCCGCTGGACGCCCCGGCCCGGGAGTCGGTCGAGTCCATGCTGGTCGCCCCGGTCGGCGGGTTCACCGTCTCCGAGGTCTACAACACCAACCGGTACGGCGAGGTCGTGCTCGCCGCCGGTGACCGGCCCGCGGTGATACCGACCGACGTGGCCCGGCCCGGCACCGACGCCGCCCGCGCGGTGGCGGCGGCGAACAGACTCGCCCGACTGCTGGTCGACGACGGCCGGACCACCAACCTGGCCAGTGCCGGACTGCTGCCGCCGTACCTGGCGCCGGGCACTCCGCTGCGGGTCGGCGACTCGGTCGAGGCGTTCGGCCCGACGGTGCTGTCGTACGGGTTCGACGAGTGGCGGCTGCAGCCGACCACCCCGGTCAGCGCGGACACCCCACCGGCCGCCCGGACCACGTTCAAGGCGACCAACCCGCGTACGCCGGCACCCCGGGACGTCGGCGGAGACCTTAAGGTCGGCGCGTTCAACGTGCTGAACTACTTCGTGCACTTCGGCGGCGACGCCCGGGGTGCCGAGGACGAGGCGGCGCTGGCCAAGCAGGAGGCGAAGATCGTCTCGGCGATCAACGCGCTCGGCGCCGACGTGGTCGCCCTCCAGGAGATCGAGAACTCGGTCCGGTTCAACGCCGCCGACCCGCAGCAGGCGCTCAAGCGGCTCGTCGCCGCGCTGAACACCGCGGCCGGCGCCGGCACCTGGGACTACGTGCGTACCCCGGCGGAGCTGCCGGCCGCGGCCCAGCAGGACGTCATCACCACCGCGATCATCTTCAAGCCGGCCAAGGCGCAGCCGAAGGGCGCGTCCCGGTCGGTCAACGACGAGACGGTGTGGTTCAACGCCCGGGAGCCGATCGCGCAGACCTTCACGGCCGGCGCGACCACCTTCACCGTGGTGGCCAACCACCTCAAGTCGAAGGGCGGCTCCGACTCGGCGACCGGGGACAACGCCGACAGCGGGGACGGGCAGGGCGCGTTCAACGGTGACCGGGTCCGGCAGGCCGGTGCGCTGACCGCCTTCGTCGACCGGCTCAAGGCCGACAGCGGCAGCGACCAGGTGCTGCTGCTCGGCGACTTCAACGCCTACACCCGGGAGGACCCGATGCAGGTCCTCTACGACGCCGGGTACGTCGACCTGAACGACACCGGCAGGGCCAGTTACGTCTTCGGTGGCGAGTCCGGCTCGCTGGACCATGCGGTCGCCTCGGCGTCGCTGGCGGAACGGGTCACCGGGGTCGACGTCTGGCAGATCAACTCGCACGAGTCGTACGCCTTCCAGTACGACGGGCACCCGGCGTTCTTCGCCGCGGACCCGTACCGGGCCAGCGACCACAACCCGATCGTGGTGGGCCTGGAGACCGGGGCGACCGGACCGGTCGACCTGCGACTGCTCAGCGTCAACGACTTCCACGGTCGCCTGGAGTCGCCCGGCAACGCGCCGGACGGCCGCCCGGTCGGCGGTGCCGCCCAGGTCGCCGGACTGGTGGACCAGCTCCGTGCGGAGAACCCGAACACCCTGTTCGTCTCCGGCGGCGACAACATCGGCGCCTCCACCTTCGTCTCGGCGATCGACGACGACAACCCGACGATCGACGCACTGAACGCGATGGGGCTGGCCGCCTCGGCGGTCGGCAACCACGAGTTCGACAAGGGAGTCGCGGACCTGACCGGCCGGGTGACCGACCGGGCCGACTTTCCGCTGCTCGGGGCCAACGTCTACCGGGACGACGAGCGGGTGCTGCCGGCGTACTCGATCAGCAGCGTCGGCGGGATCCAGGTCGGCTTCGTCGGTGTGGTGACCGAGCAGACCGCCTCGCTGGTCAGTCCGGACGGCATCGCCGGGATCACCTTCCGGGAGCCGGTGGCCGAGGCGAACGCCGTGGCCGCACAGCTCAAGGACGGCAACCCGGCCAACGGCGAGGCCGACGTGGTGGTGCTGCTCGCCCACGAGGGCGCGGCGACCGAGAACATCGGCTCGGCCGAGGCGCTGGCGAACGACCCGGTCTTCGGGAAGTTCACCCGGGCCGACGCCACCATCGACGTCATCTTCAGCGGCCACACCCACCAGCCGTACGCCTTCGAGGTGCCGGTGCCCGGCACCGACCGGCTGCGGCCGGTGGTGCAGGCCGAGGACTACGGCAAGCGGCTGGGCCGGGTCGACCTGACCTTCGACCCGGCCACCGGTACGGTCACCGCGGCCGACGCCGCGCTCGTCGACGTGGTCGGCGCGCCGCAGCACCCGGGGGTCGCGCAGATCGTGGCGGCGGCCAAGGAGCGGGCCCAGGAGCTGGGTCAGCGGCCGCTCGGGTCGATCACCGCGGACATCAGGCGGGCGTACAACGAGGCCGGCAACGAGGACCGGGGCAAGGAGTCGGTGCTCGGCAACTTCATCGCCGACGTGCAGCTCGCCGGCACCAGCGCGGCCGGCCGGGGCGGGGCGCAGATCGCGTTCATGAACCCGGGCGGTCTCCGGGCCGACCTGCTGTACGCCCCGGACGGAGTGGTCACGTACGCGGAGGCGTTCTCGGTGCAGCCGTTCGCCAACGACGTGGTGACGAAGACGTACACCGGGGCCCAGCTCAAGCAGGTGCTGGAGCAGCAGTGGCAGCCGGCGGGGGCCTCCCGGCCGGTGCTCTGGCTCGGCGTCTCCAAGGGATTCCGCTACACCTACGACCCGGAGGCCGCGCAGGGCTCCCGAATCACGTCGATGTCCCTGAACGACACCCCGATCGACCCGAGCGGCAGCTACCGGGTGACGGTGAACTCGTTCCTCGCGGCCGGCGGGGACAACTTCGCCACCCTGGCCGAGGGCACCGACCGGGTCACCACCGGTGACAACGACCTGACCATGCTGACCGGCTACCTCACCGAGAACTCGCCGGTCACCGCCGACCCGGCGCCCCGCTCGGCGGTCGGCCGGCCCGGCCCGGAGTGCACCACGACGATCACCGGTCGGCACAACCGGCCGCTGACCGTCTTCTCCGGGCTCACCTGCCTGGAGAACGCCACCGTCACCGGTCCGGTGACCGTGCTGCCCGGCGCGTCGCTGCTGGCGACCGGCGGCAGCATCTCCGGCCCGGTGACCGCCACCGGATCGGCGCTGCTCAGCCTGAGCGGCACCCGGGTCTCCGGCCCGGTGACGGTGGTCGCCGCGACCGGAGCGGTGCTGGTGGAGAAGGGCAGGGTGAGCGGTGCGGTCTCGATCGCGCTCAGCAGTGCCGGGGTACGGGTCGACACCGTCACCGTCTCCGGCCCGGTCTCGCTGGTCGGCAACGCCGGCAGCCAGCCGGTGCTGGTCGCCGGCAACACCATCAGCGGGCCGCTGAGCTGCCTGGCCAACTCCCCGGCGCCGGGCAACGACGGCCGGACCAACACGGTCCGGGGCCCGGCGACCGGACAGTGTGCCAGGCTGTGACCGACGGTCTCAGTACGGACCGACAGTCGAGGTGACGTGTCACGACTGCGGGCCCGGACCGGTGACCGGTCCGGGCCCGCGGTCGTCCGTCGTGAGGTGCCCCGGGCGGCGCGTCTTCCGTGGGCGGGAGGGACGAGGGTGAGCGGGTACCAGCCCGTACCGTTGCCGGCCGGCGCCGGCGCGACGTGCCGGGACGACCTGGTGACCGGGCTGACCGGCTGGGCCCGGTCCCGGCCGATGCGGGACCTGGTGGCCGCGTTCGGCGACGAGTTGCCCGACCGGCTCGATCCGGCCGAGCTGCTGGGCTGGCTCGACGACTTCTCCGCCCGGCACTGGGACTTCCGCAGTCGGCACGGTGCGGTCGAGCGGGACGAGGTCGGCGAGACCGCGCTCGCCCCCGGCGTCGCCGATCTGGTCCGGTCGGCCGCGCAGGCGCTCGGCCTGGCCGGTCCGCGCCCGGTGCCCGACCGGCGGTACGACCACCTGCTGGTGCTCGGCGGGCTGGCCCGGTCCTGCCTGCAACGGACCGGCTACGCCGCCCGGTTGGTCGACACCGGGGCCGTCGAGGCCGGTGAGATCGCCGCGCTGGGCAGCTTCCGCCCGCTGCGCCCGGTCGAACTCGACCGGCTGCACCTTCCCACCGACGAGCACGCCAGGCGGCTGAACGGCGGATACGAGGTGGACGCGATGGACCTGGGCGTCCGGGCCGCGTTCGGGTGGCCGCCGGTCGTCGAGGAACGGCGCTCGGCGGGCGAGCTCGACCACCGGTCCTGGTCGGTCGCCGTCTATCGTCCCGCCGCCCGGCCGGTGGTGCGGGTACTGGCCGCGCCGTCGACGGAGCCGGCGACCCGACGGGCGCACACCTCCGACACGTACCACTTCTGGGCGACGGAACTGAAGCCGGCGGCCGGGGACCGGGTACTGGTGCTGACCTCACAGATCTACGTGCCGTTCCAGCACTGCGACGCGATCCTGACGCTCGGGCTCGGCTACGGCTGCCAGGTGGACACGATCGGGCTGGACCCGAGCCTCCTCCCCGGACCCGGGCCGGTCGAGCCTGGCGCGGACCGCTACCTCCAGGAAATTCGTTCCGCCATCCGATCGGTACGCAACCTGCTCAAAGCGCTCGGGGAAGCACCGTCCGGGCACGTGCCGTAGACCGATGGCACAATGCACAGTCCCTTATGGATGGCAATCCGGATTTCTCGCCTGGACCGTGCCAGAGTAGGGGTTTGCCAGCACCGGACCGCCGGATCGGCCCGGTGTGATCGGCCTAACGGACCATCTTCCCGCGTGAACCGGAAACGGGGCAGCGCGCCGAATAAAGAAAGCCTTAAGGTAGCTCCTGCGTCGCCCCGCGGGGGGCAAACTCCCTATCTGGGCAGTGCGACGCGTCATCTGTTGCGAGGAGTCCCCTTGCCTCCACGTTCCATTTCCCGGCCGTTGGCGTTCGCCTCGGCCATTGCGCTCGCCGCGACCACCGTCGTCGCCGGTGCCCCGGCCGCGCAGGCCAGCCACCCCGGCGATCCCGGCGCTCCGAGCACGCTGACCAGCAGCAACGGCACCAACACCATCAGCTTCAGCGGCGGATCCACCCTGCGGCTCACCCCGTTTGAGGAGGATTCGTCGTACATCACCACCATGCACGGCGCCGCCTGGGCACCCGACGGTAGCCGGGCGATCTTTGCCACCGAGGCCGGCGACGTCCTGACGATCCGGCGCGACGACGGCAGCAACTACTGGTGGGTCTCGCCCTACCGGGAGGCGACCGAACCCGCCCCGGTGCTGCGGCGCAGCCCGGTCTACCGGAGCGAGGGCATTGGCGTGCTCTGGTCGGCCAAGGAGCCGGGCTCTCCATGGCGGATCGAGGTGCAGGTCGCCTCAGGCGGCTTCCTGCCGTTCCCGGTCACCCCGGACGACGGGCGGCACTACCTAAACCCGGACTCCGGGCCCGGTCCGCTCTTCGTCTACCAGTCCCAGGGTGGCTCGGCGGACGCGCCGTCCGGGCCCTCACAGGTCGGCGTATTCGACGGCAGCGGCTACCACACGATCCTGGACGATGCCAGCAACCCGTCCATCTCGCCGAACGGCAAGCGGGTGGCGTTCGTACGCGGCGGTCAGATCTACGCCGCCAACATCGACGGCAGCAACGTCGTCGCGGTCACGTCGAACGCGGTCAGCCACGATCACCCGACATGGTCGCCCGATGGCAACACCATCGCGTTCACCAACGGCAGCGGCGTGGCGACCGCGCCTGCCGACGGCAGCCGGGCGGCGAACCCGACGCCGGTACCCGGGCTGTCCGGCGTGCCGTCGTACCAGCCGCGCCGGACGGACACCGTGGCCCGGCTCTCCGGAGCGAACCGGTTCGGCACCGCGAACGCCGTCTCCCAGGCGCACTGGGCGACCGCGTCCAACCCGGACGACCCGCGCCAGTTCGCGGAGGCGGTCGTGCTCTCCCGGTCGGACCTCTTCGCCGACGCGCTCGGCGGTGCGGCGCTGGCCGCCGCGAAGCAGGGTCCGCTGCTGATGACCCCGTCGGCGGGGTTGAACGCGGCTGTCGAGGGTGAGATCCGACGGATCCTGCCCACCGGCAAGACCGTCTACCTGCTCGGTAGCTCGGGCGCGATCTCGACGAGGGTGGAAAGCCAGGTCAAGGCGCTGGGCTACCAGGTCAAGCGGCTCGACGGTGAGAACCGGTACAGCACCTCGGTTGCCATCGCCAAGGAGATCAACCCGAACCCGACGTACGTGCTCGCCGCCACCGGCGTCAACTTCCCGGACGCGCTCTCGGCGGGTGCGGCGGCCGGCTCGTTCAACGTTCCCGGTACCGGCCAGTCCGCGGTGGTCGTCCTGACCGCCGGCAACAACCTGCCGGTCCCGACCAGGAACTACCTCAACGAGGTCCGGTCGACGTCGGCGATCGTGGGTATCGGCGTCCAGGGGGCCACGGCGACCGCGGCGTACAACCCGATCAAGATCTACGGGCCTGACCGCTACGAGACGTCCCTCCGCGTCGCTTGGGCGTTCTTCGGCGGCACCGACCATGCCGGCATGGCGACCGGGCTGGACTGGCCGGACGCGCTCGCCGGTGGTGCCCTGATGGCGACGATCAACGCTCCGTTGCTGCTCACCCGGGGCAACCAGTCCACGCTCTCCTTCCAGCCCGAGCTCTTCTTCGACGAGCACAGCGGGTCTCTGGACACCGCACTGATCCTCGGGGGAACGGGCGTCGTCTCGACGGGGCAGCAGGCACCGACCGGACGATGGATCAGCGGTCCGGGTGGCTACACCGTGGTGCAGAACCCGACCAACATCGGGATCGTCGGCCTCGACCGGGGCACGGCAGGCCTTCGGGCGGCGACGGCGGTGGACCCCAGCCGGGTCCGTACCCCTGAGCAGCTGCAGGCGGCCGTGGACGGGCTGGAGGACCGGCTCGCCCAGCGGTAAACACGCACGGCAATGCCAGAGGGGCCGGTCGACCGACCGGCCCCTCTGCATGTCCGGGGGGATCTACCCGGCGGTGTCCTGGATCGCCTGCCGGAAGACCCGGGAGCGGTGTGCGTAGTTGTCGAAGCGTCCGTAGCTGGGGGCTGCCGGGGAGAGCAGCACCACCCCGCCGGCCGGGGTGCGCTGGCGGCCGAGCCGGACCGCCTCGGGCAGGTCCTGGGCGGCCAGCGTGGTGATGGTGCCGAGGTCCTTGACCACGTCCAGGATCCGGGGGCCGCTGTCCGGGATGCCGATCAGGGTGGCGACGATCTGCTCTCCGGCGAGGAAGTCGCGCAGCGGGGTGTAGTCCACGCCCCGGTCCTCACCGCCGACGATCACAGTCAGCGGGCGACCGGCGTACGCCTCGATGGCGTGGATCGCCGACTGCGGAATGGTCGAGAGCGAGTCGTCGACGAAGGTGATCCCGGAGGGGTCCTCGATCGGGGTGAGCCGGTGCTCCAGAGTCGGCAGACTCGCGAGCGCGGCGGCGAGCCGGTCCCGTTCGGCGAGACAGTCGACGCCGACCGCCCGCAGCGCGGTCAACGCCACGCAGAGGTTCCCCTCGTTGTGCCGGCCGACCAGCGGCAGCGCGGAACGCGGAAAGAGCCGATCGTCACCGAGGCGTACCCAGCGGGTGCCGTCGGGTTCGGCGGTCACCTGAAAGGTGGGCTCGCCCGCGGGGGTGGTCGCCGAGCCGGCGGGAAGCAGTGGCAGGCCGGGCCGGGCCGCGAGTTCGGCGCTTAGCCGGTCGTCGTGGGCGTTGAACGCCACCCACCGGGGCCGGTGGGCGACGAGGTTCAGTTTGTGCCGGTAGTACTCGGCCTCGCCACCGGCCCAGTCCAGGTGTTCCGGTGCGAGTGAGGTGAGCACCGCGACCTCGGGCGAGTCGGTCAGGTCGGCGCACTGGTACATCGAGAGTTCCAGGACGTAGCGCGGCGCGGGCGGCAGGTCGAGCACTGGTACGCCGATGTTGCCGCCCATCACGTTGGGGCGGTCGACGGCGGTGAGCAGGTGACTGATCAGGTTGGTGGTGGTGCTCTTGCCCTTGCTGCCGGTGACCCCGATCGTGCTGGCCGCGTGCTCGGCCATCCACAGCGCCGTACCACTGGTGATCGGGATGCCGCGCTCGCGCAGGCGCACCACCCAGGGGTGGGTCTCGCCGATCACCGGGGAGCGGACGACGACGTCCGATCCGAGCAGTACGTCCAGGGCCGCGGGGCCGGTGTGCAGCGGGGCGAGTTCGGCGAGCCGGCCCGTCCAGGGCTTGGCGGCGTACGTCTCCCGATCCATCACCGCGACCAGGCTGGCCGGCCCGACCGGGGCGATCGCGTTGATCGCCGCGGCGCCCTCCCGGCCGGTGCCCCAGACCGCGACCCGACGCCCGCGCAGATCCGCCAGCTGCACCTGCAAACTCCCTCCGGTACGCGCCCAAACTCTAGTCCCGGCGCCCGGTGCTCCGGGCGGGGACGCCGACCCGGGCGGTGGCCGACCCGGGCGGTGGCCGACCCGGGCGTCGGTCGCCGGAAGTGTGAGCTTCGCCGCCGGGCGAGCGAGTCGGGAAAATCGCTTGTGAGTGAGTGACTCACTCATTAATGTTGCGCCGTGCACTCGGAGACTCCCTCGGGCCGGGCCCGGCCGCTTCCGCCCGAGGAGCGGCGGGCCGCACTGATCACGGCCACCCTGGCCCTGATCAGCGAGCACGGGGTCAAGGTCACCACCCGGCAGATCGCCGAGGCGGCCGGGGTGGCCGAGGGCACCATCTTCCGGGTCTTCCCGCACAAGGACGGGTTGGTTCGGGTGGCCGTCGAGACCGCCCTCGACCCGGCCCCGTTGCTGGAGGAGCTGGCGGCACTCGACCTGGATACTCCGCTGCCGCAGCGGCTCACCCAGCTGGCCGCGATCCTCCAGCGTCGGCTCACCAGCATCTTCAACCTGCTGCACTCCGTCGGCATGCACGGGCCGCCGGAGCCCGAGGCGTCCGGTCGGCGCGGTGCCGCCGGGGTCCGTTCGCCGAACGAGGAGATCCACCAGGCCGTCATCCGGGTGCTGGAGCCGGACGCCGACCGTTTCCGCTATCCGCTGCCCGAGGTGGCCCGACTGCTGCGACTGCTGACCTTCGCCGGCTCGCACCCCCGGATCTCCGACAACGAACCACTCAGACCCGAGATGATCGCCGCCGTACTGCTCGACGGGATGCGGCAGCCCGAGTCCGCCACGCCCGAGTCCGGCTCGGGACGCTGTGCAGAACACAACAGACCGGACCGGCCATGACCGGTCACCGCGTCCTCGATTCCGGGGGGTCGTCGATGCTGAACCGACTACTGCGTACCTATCTGCGGCCGTACGGCCGACCGCTCACCGCCGTGGTGCTGCTGCAACTCGTCGGCACCATGGCCTCGCTCTACCTGCCCAGCCTCAACGCCGACATCATCGACAAGGGCATCGCCCGGGGGGACACCGGCTACATCGTCCGCATCGGCGGCTGGATGCTGCTGGTCACCCTGGCCCAGATCGCCTGCTCGATCGCCGCGGTCTACTTCGGGGCCCGGACGGCGATGAGCTTCGGTCGGGACGTACGCGGGGCGATCTTCCACCGGGTGATGGGCTTCTCCGCCCGGGAGGTCGGCCAGTTCGGTGCACCGTCGTTGATCACCCGCAACACCAACGACGTGCAACAGGTGCAGATGCTCGTCGTGGTGACCTGCACGATGCTGGTCGCCGCGCCGATCACGCTGCTCGGTGGTGTGATCATGGCGCTGCGCGAGGACGTCGGCCTTTCCTGGCTGATGCTGGTCTGCGTACCGGTGCTGGTGTTGGCGATCGGCTTGGTGATCCGCCGGATGGTGCCGCAGTTCCGGCTGATGCAGACCCGGATCGACACCGTCAACCGGGTACTGCGGGAGCAGATCACCGGCATCCGGGTGGTGCGGGCGTTCGTCCGGGAGCCGTACGAGACCCGGCGGTTCGAGGCGGCGAACGAAGACCTGACCGACACCGCGCTGCGGGTCGGCCGGCTGATGGCACTGATCTTCCCGACCGTGATGTTGGTGCTCAACCTGTCGAGCGTGGCGGTGCTGTGGTTCGGCGCGCACCGGATCGACTCGGGTCAGATCCAGATCGGGGCGCTGACCGCCTTCCTGACCTACCTGATGTTCATCCTGATGTCCGTCATGATGGCGACCTTCATGTTGATGATGGTGCCCAGGGCGGCGGTCTGCGCCGAACGGATCATGGAGGTGCTGCGTACCGGCTCGTCGGTCGTCGCGCCTGCGGAGCCGGTACGCGAGGTCCGGCTCCGGGGCGAGCTGGAGCTGCGGAACGTGCAGTTCCAGTACCCGGGGGCGGCGGCACCGGTGCTCCGGGACATCTCGTTCCGGGCCAGGGCCGGCCAGACGACGGCGATCATCGGTAGCACCGGTGCGGGCAAGACGACGCTGCTCGGGCTGGTACCCCGGCTCTTCGACGTCACCGACGGCGCGGTACTGGTCGACGGGGTCGACGTCCGCGAACTCGACGCCGACCTGCTCTGGGACCGGATCGGCCTGGTGCCGCAGCGGCCGTACCTCTTCTCCGGCACCGTCGCCAGCAACCTGCGTTACGGCAAACCGGACGCGACCGACGACGAACTCTGGACCAGCCTGGAGATCGCCCAGGCCCGCGACTTCGTCGAGGCGCTGCCGGAAGGGCTGGACGCTCCGGTGGCCCAGGGCGGGACGAACCTCTCCGGCGGGCAGCGGCAACGGCTGGCGATCGCCCGAGCCCTGGTACGCCGCCCGGAGATCTACCTCTTCGACGACTCGTTCTCCGCCCTCGACCTCGGTACCGACGCCCGGCTGCGGGCCGCGCTCAGACCGGTCACCGCCGAGGCCGCGGTGGTGATCGTGGCGCAGCGGGTCTCCACCATCCTGGACGCCGACCAGATCATCGTGCTGGAGGGCGGGGCGGTGGTCGGCGCGGGCCGGCACACCGAGCTGCTGGAGAGCTGCCCGACCTACGCCGAGATCGTCGAGTCCCAGCTAACCGTCGAGGTGACCGCATGACCAGCGGAGACAACGGCATGGCCGGCGGAGACAACGGCATGGCCAGCGGGACGAACGGCATGACCAGCGGGACGAACGGCGTTGCCAGCGGAGACAACGGCGCGGCCGGCGGGCAGACCGTCGTGGCCAGTGGGAAGAACGGAAAGTCGGCCCGGGCGACACCGGCCCGGCTGCCGGGCGGCGGCGCTCCCCGGGGCGGTCCGGCGTGGGCCACCGCCGGGATGCCGGCCGAGAAGTCGATGAACTTCGGCCCGTCGGCCCGGCGGCTACTGGGCCTGCTCCGGCCGCACCGACTGTCACTGACCGTGGTGATCCTGCTGGCGGTCGTCAGTGTCGGGCTGTCGGTGGCCGGGCCGAAGATCCTCGGGTACGCCACCGACGTGATCTTCTCCGGGCTGCTCGGCCGGCAGCTACCGGCCGGCATCACCGCCGAGCAGGCCGCCGAGGGTGCCCGGGCGGCCGGCAACGACGGCTTCGCCGAGCTGTTGCTGAAGATGGAGGTCATCCCCGGCGTCGGCATCGACTTCGAGCGGCTCGCCCGGATCCTGCTGCTCGCGGTCCTGCTCTTCCTCGCCGCCAGCCTGTTCGGCTGGCTCCAGGGCTACATCCTGAACGGCGCCGTGCAGAGCACCATCCGGCAGCTGCGCTCGGACGTGGAGGCCAAGCTCAACCGGCTGCCGCTGCCTTACTTCGACGGCCAGCCCCGGGGCGAGTTGCTCAGCCGGGTCACCAACGACATCGACAACATCTCGCAGACCCTGCAACAGACCCTCAGCCAGCTGCTCACCTCGCTGCTCACCGTGGTCGGCGTACTGGGGGTGATGTTCTGGATCTCGCCGCTGCTGGCCGTGGTCGCGCTGATCGCGGTACCGGTCTCGGTGGTGGTGACCAAGCAGATCGCGAAGCGGTCGCAGAAGCAGTTCATCGCGCAGTGGACGCACACCGGCGCGCTGAACGGTCAGATCGAGGAGGCGTTCACCGGGCACGAACTGGTGAAGGTCTTCGGCCGGCAGCGCGAGGTGGAGGCGGCCTTCGGCGCGAAGAACGAGGAGCTGTTCAGGGCGAGCTTCGCCGCCCAGTTCGTCTCCGGCATCATCATGCCGTCGATGATGTTCATCGGAAACCTGAGCTACGTGCTGATCGCGGTGATCGGCGGGCTGCGGGTCGCGTCCGGGGCGATGACCCTCGGCGACGTGCAGGCGTTCATCCAGTACTCCCGGCAGTTCACCCAGCCGCTGACCCAGGTCGCCTCGATGGCGAACCTGCTCCAGTCCGGGGTCGCTTCGGCGGAGCGGGTCTTCGACGTACTCGACGCGGAGGAGCAGACCCCGGATCCGGCCGTGCCGGCCCGGCTCACGGCGCGGCACGGCCGGGTCGAGTTCGAACACGTCTCGTTCCGGTACGAGCCGGAGAAGCCGCTGATCGACGACCTGTCACTGGTCGCCGAGCCGGGGCACACGGTGGCGATCGTCGGCCCGACCGGGGCCGGCAAGACCACCCTGGTCAACCTGGTGATGCGCTTCTACGAGTTGGACGCCGGACGGATCACCCTGGACGGGGTCGACCTGACCGAACTGCGTCGGGACACCCTGCGCAGCGAGATCGGCATGGTGCTCCAGGACACCTGGCTGTTCGGCGGGACGATCCGGGACAACATCGCGTACGGCGACCCGGACGCGTCCGAGGAACAGATCCTCGCGGCGGCGAAGGCGACCTTCGTCGACCGGTTCGTCCGCAGCCTGCCGGACGGCTACGACACCGTCATCGACGAGGAGGGCAACAACGTCAGCGCGGGCGAGAAGCAACTCATCACCATCGCCCGGGCGTTCCTGGCCAACCCGTCGCTGCTGATCCTGGACGAGGCGACGAGTTCGGTGGACACCCGCACCGAGGTGCTGCTCCAGCGGGCGATGGCCGCGCTGCGGGCGGACCGGACCAGTTTCGTGATCGCGCACCGGCTGTCGACCATCCGGGACGCCGACCTCATTCTGGTGATGGAGAGCGGCCGGATCGTCGAGCAGGGCACCCACGACGAACTGCTGGCCGCGCAGGGCGCGTACCACCGGCTCTACCACGCGCAGTTCTCCCAGCCGGTGGCCGACATCGAGCCGGCGGTACTGGCCGGGCCGGGCGGCGTACCAGGCGGGACACCCCGACCGCGGGGGTGACGGGCGAAGGACGAGGTGGGTTGAGCCGGCCGGGGCATCGCCCCGGCCGGCGCCGGTAGGATGCGGGCATGAGCTCAGAGGCTGTTGGCAGGTACATGCCTCCGGTCGTGACGCTCGACGACCTCACGGCGATGATGGCCGCCGACGAGCATCACCGGTACGAGATCAGCCCTGAGGGAGTTCTCTCCATCATGCCGCCGCCCGGGTATGCCCATGCGATCATCGCGACGCGGCTGATGGTGTGGCTTGCCAACGGCGGAATTCCGGCCGATCGGATCGCGCAGGCGGTCGGCTTGCGGATCCAGGGTCGGAGCGGCGTCGGTGGACGCATTCCCGACCTGGTTGTGTGGAGCAAGGCCCAGGCTGACGGTGTCTGGCTGCCGGTCGCCGACGTACTCCTCGTGGTGGAGATTGTCTCGCCGGGCTCCGAGGGCGTGGACACGGTGACCAAACGCAACGAGTACGCGGTCGCCGGCATCCCGCAGTACTGGGTGGTCGACCAGGATCAGGCCCAGACCGTCACCATGCACCACCTGGACGGCGACCACTACGTAGTGCGGGCGAGCATGCCGTTGGCCTGGGTGCTCAACACCAGCCCGGCCGAACACGACCTCGGCTGAGACGAGGAGATGTGCCTGGTCAGCGGTAGACGTCCCGTCGGTTGCCGACCTTGACGACCGTCACGACCAGCACCGAGTCCTGGATGATGTACAAGACTCGGTAGTCGCCGATGCGCAAGCGATAGAGGTCCTTGCCGACCGCCATCTTGACGCAGCCGGATGGCCGTGGATTGTCCTGGAGTGCCTCGGTGGCATCCTTGACCCTGATTTGGGTCGGTTTGTCGAGTGCCTTGATCTGGCGGACCGCGGCCGGTCGGAACACGATCTCGTACCGGCCGCTCACACCCCCAGCTCCGCCCACAGTCGATCGGCGGGAACGGACTCACCGCGCTCTACCAGCGCTGCTGTCACGTCAGCTGCGTCCTGTTCGACTTCGGCGGCTTCGATGATCGCCAGGATCTGAGTCATCTGGGCCCTGGCCCATGCACGTAGACCGGGCGAGCGATTCTCGTCGTCGGCGATCGCGCGGACCCGGCTGAGCATCGTGTCCCAATCCACGTCATCGGGGATCGAAGGTTCGTCGTCTGCGAAGGCAGCCGTCATACCTGTGAGCTTAGTCCTCGGAGTCATACTGCGGCCGGACCCTGCGGGTAGGCGTTTGTAACCCTCCGTAGATGCCCGCGAGAGTGACTACATCCGGTAGCCGAGATTGACGAGTAGAAAGCCCTCGGCCGGGACGGCAGAGGGCTTTCTGTCTTCCGTTCGAGGTGCCGCAAGCTGCTGGGCTGGGCCAAGATCAGTGGTGCCGGCTGGCCAGGCCCACGAATGCCTGCCACTTCTCGGGGGTGAAGGTCAGCACCGGCCCCTGCTGGTCCTTGCTGTCCCGGACGAGAACCCGGCCGGGAAGGTTGTCGGCAACCTCCACACAGTTTCCGCCGTTCTGGCCGCTACGGCTGGACTTGCGCCAGCTCGGCTGCTGGGTCGTCATAGTCATTCACCAACCTCAAGATCAAGTCTCTCGACTGGTCGCACGGTAGCGCGACCGCAGCTATAGCGTGCCACGTTCGCTCCAGGTCCGTCACACGAGTTGGCTCCGCTATCACCCGGTCCTCATAGAAGTCGTCCAGGAGACCGACCGTGCCGCCGTCCTCCAGGATTGCCAGGGTGAACGATCCGCTGCGGCCGGCGTGCAGCCCGGCGGAGTCGGGGACGACGTGGATGAAGATGTTCGACCGGGCACCGGTGTCCGCCAGGTGCAGCAGTTGGTCCTTGGATATCTCCGGCGGGCCGCATCGGAGCGCGGCGGCGTCGATGATGAAGACGAAGGCGGGACGATCTTCCCGGTCGAGGATGGCGGCCTGCCGCTCCATTCGCTGGGCAACTCGGTTCGCCACCTCGTCGTCGGAGTGCAATCCCGTGCTGGCGAAAACCGCCCGCGCGTACGCCTCCGTCTGCAACAGACCGGGAATCAGGGTCGCCTGGAAGTAGCGGAGGATCACCGCCGTCTCCTCCACGTTTCGCCAGGGTCGGAACCAGCTCGGGCCCGGCTTCCGGTTCTTCCTGGCCTCGGTGGACAGTTTCTGGATCTCGTCGCCGGTCTCGAAAAATGCGTCCAGGGTCGCCGCCGTGTCCTGTTGCGGGGCGAGCCGGCTCGTCTCGAACGCCGCAATCAGTGACTTGCTGACCTGCACCGACTCCGCTACCTGATCTTGGGTGACGCCTCGCTCGGCCCGCAGTCCCTTGAGCCGCGCCGGAAGATTACTCACGTTCAGTGCCCTTCTGTAGCCGCCTGCGATCCGGAGTATCCGTCCTTTGTGCCCGCCGATTATCTTCCGTCACCGCGCGATCACGGTCCAGGGTGGAATTCGGCGGAGGCATCGAATCGGCCCCGCCCCGGCTACTTCCAGGAGGTGACGGATGCGTTTTCACCGAGTACGGCGAATACACCGACGGGACTGGCGGCGGTTGTGGCGATACTGCCGATGCGGGTGCCGCTGGCGCTGCCCGGATGCCCATCCCTTGGCGGCGGCACCGCCGAGACCCTGGGAACCGCCACCGATTCCGGCACTGACCCGCCGGGAGTACCGGGCAGCCGTCCGCGCCATGCCGGCCGTGCCGACCATGCCGCAGGTCGTCGCCCCCAGCCTGGAAGCCCTGGCCTCGCCGTCGCCATCCCGCCGGACGACCAATCAACGGGCCGGGCTGGACGGGCACACCAGCGGCCGAGCCGGCAACCTCACCCCGGCGCAGCGACATCGCGCTCGGCTACGCCAGCGGGTGTGACCGGTGTCGGGCCGCAGGAGCGGTGGTACAGGTTCGCCGCACGGCGGCGTCGCAGCACCGGCGTGCACGTCCCGGCGCACCCGTCGTACCGCTGCCGTGACTGCGGCAACGCCTGGCCCTGTCCACAGGCACGGCTCGCCCTGCTGATCGGTTTCCAGGGCGACCGGGTGGGCCTGCTGGTGTACCTCGCCGGACACCTCGCCCGCGCCCTGGAAGAACTCCCCGACACGCACCCCGCACTGATCGCCGGGCAGATCCTGCACTGGGTGCCCCGGCGCCACTGACCCCGCCTCATCACCCGATCAGGCCCGCCCCGGACCACCCGCCTTTCCCCCTGGTCCGGGGCGGGTCGCGTTGCGCGGGCCAGACAAGAAAACCGGCACGCTACCAATCAGATCCAACAGCCTGGAAGCCGGACCCGAAAATCGTTCAGTCGCAGCGGATCGTTGATCGGTAACTCACATTCGTCTCGTACCAGTACCCGATGGTTTTAGATCCGGGCCAGCGCGGCGCGAAGCGGGTCCAGGCCGAGCGAGCCCAGGTCGAGCGCCGCCCGGTGGAACTCCTTCAGGTCGAAGTCGGCGCCCTTGCGCGCCTTCGCGTCCTCCCGGGCCTGCAACCAGATCCGCTCGCCGACCTTGTACGACGGTGCCTGCCCCGGCCAGCCCAGATAGCGGTTCAGCTCGAACCGCAGGTTCTCGTCCGGTACCCGGCAGTGCGCCCGCATGAACTCCCAGCCCAGCTCGGGCGTCCAGCGCTCGCCCGGGTGGAAGCCGAACGGGTTGTCCCGGGGGATCTCCAGCTCCAGGTGCATGCCGATGTCCACGATCACCCGGGCGGCCCGGAACGCCTGCCCGTCGAGCATGCCGAGCTTGTCGCCGGGGTCGGCGAGGTAGCCCAGCTCGTCCATCAGCCGCTCGGAGTAGAGCGCCCAGCCCTCGCCGTGCCCGGACGACCAGGAGAGCAGTCGCTGCCAGCGGTTGAGCAGGTCGGCCCGGACCTGGGTCTGCGCGATCTGGAGGTGGTGCCCGGGTACGCCCTCGTGGAAGACGGTGGTCACCTCGCGCCAGGTGGAGAACTCGGTGATGCCCTGCGGCACGGCCCACCACATCCGGCCCGGCCGGGAGAAGTCCTCGCTCGGGCCGGTGTAGTAGATGCCGCCGTCGCTGGTCGGCGCGAGGCAGCACTCGATCCGGCGGACCTGCTCGGGGATGTCGAAGTGCGTGCCGTGCAGCTCGGCGATCGCCTTGTCTGCCAGCGCCTGCATCCAGTCCCGGAACGCCTCCTTGCCCTGGATCCGCCGGGCCGGGTCGGCGTCCAGCGCGGTAACCGCCGCGTCGGTGCTGGCGCCGGGGCCCGCGATCTCCGCGGCCACCGCGCGCATCTCGGCCTCCAGCCGGGCCAGCTCCTCGAACCCCCAGGCGTACGTCTCCGTCAGGTCGACCCGGGCACCGAGGAAGTACTGCGAGGCGAGTTCGTACCGGTCCCGCCCGGCGGCCTGCTTGGCCCGGCCCAGCGGGGCCAGCTCGTTGCGCAGGAAGTGCCCGAACTCGGCGGTGGCGGCGGTGGCCGCCGCGGCGCCCCGGCGCAGCTCGGCGGCGAGCGCCGGGTCGGCCTGCAGCCGCTCGACCAGGGAGTGGAAGAAGTTGTCGCCGCCCGGGTCGGTCCAGATGTCGCACTGCTTGGCGACCTCGACGATCTGGGTACGGGAGCTGACGTGTCCCGCCTCCGCGGCGGTACGCAGCGTGGTCTTGTACGCGTCGAGCGCCCCGGCGAACTGGCCCAGCCGGGCGGCGATGTTGCCGACCGCCTCGGCGCCCTCGGCCGGCATCAGGTCGAAGACCTGCCGGAGTTCGTGCAGTCCGCTGGCGATGACGTTCAGTTCGCTGGCGGTCTCGCCCGCGTCGTACCGGGCGAGTTCCAGGCCGAGCCGCTCCTGCATCGCCTCCTTGGCGGTCCGCTCCGCCTCGGAGTCCGGCTCGGTGGCGTCGAGGGCGGCCAGCGTACGCCGGGTCAGCTCGGCCTGTGCCGCGAGGCCGTCCGGCGAGAGGTCACCGAGCTGGTCGTCGTATCCGGCGATGCCGACGAAGGTCGCGCCGAGCGGATTGAGCCGGGCCCACTCGTCGACGTAGCGGTCGGCCAACTCGTTGATTCGTCCCACGCCCCGAACCCTACGTGATCGGCCAGGCTCCATTCATCCGCGTAACGCCCCTCGGCGTGCGCGGCGGGGGCCGGACCGGTCAGGGCAGAAGTTCGCGTGGATCGAAGTCGATCTCGAAGGGCTCGCTCGCCCGGAGTCGCTGCCCGCAGACCGCCTCGGCGGTGCGCTGGTATGCGCCGTCGGTCAGGGTGAAGAACTCGACGGAGGCGTGCCGGAGCCGGCGGACGATCTCCACCCGCATGAAGTACGGCACCCCGCCCTCGGCACAGCGTTTCGGCTTGTCGACGAAGTCCTGCTTCCGGCTGCCGGGTGAGACGAACTCGACCGCCATCGTGCAGAGCCGGACCGGCACCCACTTGTCCTCTTCGTCGGTCTGCGGCAGGGCGTGCAGGATCGTGACGTCCGGCTGGATCCACTGCCGCAACTCGAACGTGAGATTGACCGGGCCATATACATAGAACCCGGCTGCCTGGGCGGCCGGTCGGAGCAGGTGGGCGAGCGTCATCTCGCCGTAGCTGTTGGCGCCGACTTCTGCCGGGGTCATCACTAACCTTCCGTCGATGCACTCGTAACGTGCGGTAGGCAGTTCCGGCAGCGGAAGATAGCGGTCGGCGAGCTGGGTTGTCCACATGCCGTCGAAGTCGACCAGCGGATCGAACTGTGCCGGCATCGCCATGGGTCACCTCCTCGACGCAGTCGACGTTACCAACCGGACCGGACGACGTGTGGCGCCCGCCACGAGGTCCGAAAATCGCGAGACAATGTCGTACCCCTGGCGCAGAGTGTCAGGAGTGACAAGCGCTACCACCCCTGACAAGGCCGCGCTCCGGTCGTGGCTGCCGGGCTTCTTCGTCCTCGGTGCGATCTGGGGATCGAGCTTCCTCTTCATCAAGGTCGGGATCCGCGAGATGCACCCGGTCTACGTCACCCTCGGCCGGGTCGGCGCCGGCGCCATCACCCTGCTCGTCGTGCTGGCGGTGCTCCGCGACCGGCTGCCCCGGGATCCGGTGCTCTGGCTGCACACCGCCCTCTACTCGGCGGTCGGGATCGCCCTGCCGTTCACCCTCTTCGGCTACGGCGAGCAGCGGGTCTCCTCGATGCTCGCCGGCATCTGGAACGCGACCACCCCACTGGTGGTGCTCCCGCTGGCGGTGCTGGTGTTCCGGACCGAGCGGATGACCGTGCGCCGGGGGGTGGGACTCGGGCTGGGCTTCGTCGGGGTGCTGGTGGTGCTGGGCGTGTGGCAGGGGCTCGGCGGTGCCCAGTTCACCGGCCAGCTGTTCTGCCTCGGGGCGGCGGCCTGTTACGGCGTGGCCATCCCGTACCAGAAACGCTTCGTCGCCGGCCGGGCCGAGTCCGGGCTGGCGCTCTCGGCGGCGCAGTTGCTGATGGCGACGGCGCAGCTCGCGATCGCCGCACCGCTGATCGGAGGTGCCCCGCCGGCACCGACCCGGCTCTCCGGTGAGGTCATCGCCAGCGTCCTGGCACTGGGTGCGCTCGGCACCGGCCTCGCCTTCGTGATCAACCTGCGCAACATCCGGGTGGCCGGGGCGAGCACGGCCTCGACGGTCACCTACGTCATCCCGATCTTCGCCGTCCTGATCGGGGTGCTGGCGCTCAACGAGCACCTGGCCTGGCACCAGCCGGTCGGCGCGGCGATCGTACTGGCCGGGGTGGCGGTCTCGCAGGGCCTGTTCAGCCGGCGACGCCAACCGGCCGTGCCGGCCGGCATGCCGCCGGAGCTGACCCCGTCAGCCCGAGTGTGAGCCGGCCCAGTCGAGCAGCGCCTCGGCCGACCAGGTGTTGACGACCCGCTCCGCCGGTACGCCGCACCGGGCGGCCCGCTCGCAGCCGAACCGCTGCCAGTCGAGCTGGCCCGGTGCGTGCGCGTCTGTGTTGATCGCGAACCGGCAGCCCGCCTCGACGGCCAGCCGGATCAGCCGCTTCGGCGGGTCCTGCCGTTCCGGACGGGAGTTGATCTCGACCGCCTTGTCGTACTCGGCACAGGCGGCGAAGACGGCGTCGGCGTCGAAGTCGCTCGGCGGCCGGGTGCGCGCCCGGTGTCCCCGGTCGCCCGGACCGGTCACCCCGGGCGGTCGGGCCGCGACCATCCGCCCGGTGCAGTGCCCGAGGATGTCCAGGTGCGGGTTGGCGACCGCCGCCAGCATCCGCCTGGTCATCCGCGCCTTCGGGTCCCGCAGGTTGCTGTGCACCGAGCCGACCACCACGTCGAGCCGGGCCAGCAGTTCCTCGTCCTGGTCCAGCGAGCCGTCGTCGAGGATGTCGACCTCGATCCCGGTGAGGATCCGGAAACCCTCCGGCAGCGCGTCGTTGACCGCGGCGACGTAGTCGAGCTGCCGGCGCAGCCGGGCGGCGGTCAGCCCCCGGGCCACGGTCAGCCGGGGCGAGTGGTCGGTCAGTACCAGATACTCGTGCCCCAGCTCGACGGCGGCGAGTGCCATCTCCTCGATCGGCGAACCCCCGTCCGACCAGTCGGAGTGGGTGTGGCAGTCACCGCGCAGCGCCGCCCGCAGCGCGGCGGCCTCCTCGTCCAGGTCGAGCCCCTCGGTGGCGAGCAGCCGACGCAGATAGACCGGCTCCTCGCCACGCAGCGACTCGGTCACGGTCCGCGCGGTCACGTCGCCGACGCCGGAGAGTTCGGTCAGGGTGCCCGCCCCGGCCCGGGTCGCCAGCTCCTCGGCGGGCAGCTCGGCCAGGGTCTTCGCGGCCGACCGGAACGCCTTGACCCGGAAGCTGGCCTCGTTCGCCCGCTCCAGCAGGAAGGCGATCCGACGGAGGTCGGCGATGGGGTCGCGGCCGGTCATGCCGATCAGGTTAGCCGCGGAGGCCAGCATTCCGTCCGGCCAGCGGCCGGCGCCGGGGCGGCCGCCGGCTCGCCCGGCCCGGAATGCCGCCGTACCCTGGCCGTCATGCGCACGATCGACTGGGTTGACGGTGCCGTCGAACTCATCGACCAGACCGCCCTGCCGGGTCGGCTCACCGTCCTCCGGTTGACCGCCGTCGAGGACCTGGTCGGGGCGATCCAGCGGCTCGCGGTACGCGGCGCCCCGGCGCTCGGCGTGGCCGGTGCGCTCGGCGTCGCCCTCGCCGCACACCAGCCGGGCGACGTGGCGGCGGCGGTACGCCGGCTGGAGACCGCTCGGCCGACGGCGGTGAACCTGGCCCGGGGCGTACGCCGGGCCGCCGCCCGGCTGCCGGAGGGCGCCGACGCGGTTCTCGCCGAGGCGCTGGCGATCCGGGACGAGGAGATCGCCGCCTCGGCAGCGATGGCCAGGCTCGGCGCCGACCTGCTGGCCGAACTCTGTGGCGCGCGGCCCCGGCTGCTCACCCACTGCAACACCGGCGCGCTGGCGGCGGTGGTCGGCGGTACCGCCCTCGGGGTGGTACTCGAACTGCACCGGCGGGACGCGCTCGGCGCGGTACTGGCCAGCGAGACCCGGCCACTGTTGCAGGGCGCCCGGCTGACCGCCTGGGAACTGGGCCGGGCCGGGGTGCCGTACCGGGTGGCGGTGGACGGGGCGGGCCCGTTCCTGATGGCCCGGGGCGAGGTCGACGGGGTGGTGCTCGGCGCCGACCGGATCTGCGCCAACGGCGACGTGATCAACAAGATCGGCACGTACGCGCACGCGCTCGGCGCCCGCCGGGCCGGCATCCCGTTCGTCGTCGTCGCGCCGGAGTCGACCGTCGACCTCGACACGGCCGGGGGTGACCAGGTCGAGATCGAGGACCGGGGTGCCGACGAGGTGCTGTCGTACGGCCGGACGCCACGCCCGCCGGAGGGCCGGGTCTCCCGGCAGCCCGAAGCCGGTCGACCAGGCGGGTCGGAGACCGGGACGGAGGCCGGTCGAGCGGGCGGGCCGGGCGGTGATCGACCGGCCGGGCCCGACGGCGCCGACGCGGTCAATCCCGCCTTCGACGTGACCCCGTACGAGCTGGTCACGGCGATCGTCACCGAGCGGCGGGTGATCAGGCTGGATCGGGGGGAGCGGGTCTGACCGCGGTGACCGTACGCCGGTCCTCGGCGACCCGGGTCACCCAGCCACCCGCCCGGCCGAGCCGGAGCAGCGCGTCCGGTCGGGCCGGCAGGTCCACCGGGGCGCCGGGTCGGGCCGGCCAGGTCCGCCGGGCCGCCGAACCGGGCGCCAGCCAGTCCCGCAGCGCGCCGATCGGGTCCGCCGAACCGAGCGCGCTGCGGGCGCCGTCCAACTCCCGCAGTACCGCGTCCAGCGCCGGCCCGACCGCGGCGGCGTTGCCGCCGCACATCGCGGCGACCAGGTCGGGCCGGGTCGCCGCGACCCGGGTGCCGTCCCGGAACGAGCCGGCGGCGAGGGTGCCGGCCAGCGGATCGCCGGCGGCGACCGCCGCGATCGCGGTGGCCAGCAGATGCGGTACGTGGCTGACGGCAGCCACCGCACGGTCGTGCTCGGCGGCGACCGCCGGTACCACCCGGGCACCGATACCGGTCAGCAACGCGGCCAGCTCCAGCCAGTCCGCCAGCTGGGTCAGCCCCGGTTCGAGGCAGAGCACCCAGGCACAGCCGGTGAAGAGAGCCGGATCCGCGGCACCGAACCCGGAGGTCTCCCGGCCGGCCATCGGGTGCCCGCCGACGAACCCGGCCCGCCGGTCGGTACCGCCGTGCAGGTGCCGGTCGACCAGGGCGCGTACCGGTTCCTTTACCGAGGTGACGTCGGTGACCAACCCGGTGTAGCCGGCGGCGGAGAGCTCGTCGAGCACCCCGGCAACCGCCGGCAGCGGTACGGCGATCACCACCAGTTCGGCGCCGGCCACCGCGTCGCGTACCGTCCGGGCGACCTGCCAGCGGTGCGCCGGCGGCGCCTGCGCGGCAGCGGTTCGGGCGGTGGCCCTGGTCGCCGGGTCGGCGTCGTGGCCGAGCACCGCATGCCCGGCCGAGGCCAGTGCCCGCAGCACCGAACCGCCGATGAGACCGAGCCCGATCACCGCGACGTCCACGACCGGAACTCTCGCACACCGGCCCGGGCTACGGCGCCGTCGGGCAGCCCTTGTCGGCGCGCCACTGCCGCACCTTCGCGGCCGGTGACGTGTTCCGCTTCTTACGCCAGGCGTCCAGGAACGACGCCGGCCAGACCACGCCGCGGCGGATCCACCAGTCGGCGGTCTTCTGGCACGGCGGTGAGATGCCGAAGTGCAGGTGGCAGACGTTGTTGGCGTTGCCGGTCCGGCCGACCGTGCCGACCTGCTGACCGGCGCGCACCCGGACGCCCGCCTCGATCCCGTCGGCGACGTTGGTCAGGTGCGAACCGTAGTAGCGGACCCCGTCGTCGCCGAGCAGCGAGACCGCCTTGCCGCCGTTGTTCGGGCCCTGCGGGCCGGTCTTGCGGTACCGGTCGACCCGGCTCACCTCGAGGATCTGGCCGTTCGTGACGGCGACCACCGGCGCGCCGCAGTTGGCGAAGATGTCGGTGGCCGGGTACACCGAGTGGGTCGGATGGTAGGCGACGTTGCCGGTCCGGACCGGGAAGACGTACCGGTGGGCGCCGCTGGTCGTCGGCGGCGGGGTCGGCTTCCTCGACGCCGGATCGGAAGGCTGCGGGCCGGTCGTCGGCGCGGCGCTCGGGATGCCCTCGGCGGCCGGACTCGTGGCCGACGTCCCCATCGGCTCGAAGGCGGGTGCGCCGGTCGGCTGCCGGGTACCGGCGCAGCCGGCGGCGAGCGCCGTCACCGTCACCAGCAGGACGGTGACCCACAGCGGTCGACGGCCGATCCGGCCCGGTCCGGCTGATCCTCCCCATGACATTCGGCCATAGTGGCAGACCGGTCCGGAGCGCGCCGGCCGTACCCGGAGCCGCCGGTACCGGACGACATCCGTACCGCCGTCGGGTCCGCCGTACCGGCCTCGTCCGTGCCGTCAGCGGGGTACCGGGTTGCTGGCCGGCCCGGGTCGCGATCCGTTCGTCCGCCGGTGCCCGGCGGGTAGGCTGCGAACGGCGTGGAGTCACCGGTGGGGTGGAGAGGAGCGGTGTCATGGCGGGACAGCCGGCTCTGCCGCCCCGGTCCGGCGTACCGCACCCCGGGCAGCCGCAGCCCGGGTCGCCACCGCCGGGGGTCGGGCCCCGGCAGGTCTGGCAGCCGCGACCCTTCGGCCACACTCCGTCCGGGCTGTTCCCGGCCAGCCCGCCGCCCGTGCACACCCACCCGACCTACCGGGAGCCCCATCCGGTACGCCCCGGCTCGGTCGTCGCGGGAGCCGCCTCCGCCGCTGCCTGGCTGGTCGCCTTCGGCCTGCTCGGTCACGGCCTGCGCGGGTACGTGCTCTGGACGCTGCTGGCCGGCGGGGTGGCCTGGCTCGTCGCGCTGCTGCTGACGCAGCGGGGCAACCGGGGAGCCGGCGCGGGCATCGCCCTGGCCACCGGCGTGGGCTGGGCGATCGCCGCGGCCGCCCTCGCGACGCGCTGGTCCACCAGCGCCGACTGGCCGCTGTGGTAGCCGGCACGACATCCGCGGGTATCCGGCACGACAGCCGCGCTGAGTGATGCGATCGCTGCGCACCGCGATCGGTCTTGACGAATCGGGCCCGACTCGGCACTCTCGGCGGTATGGCCTGGACAGAGCATCGGCTCGACCCTGAACGCAGCCGTCGTCGGTTGCAGCTCCTCGCCGAGCTTGCCGGGGCGAAGTCGGTGCGGGAGCGCGAACACCCTCGACGTGCCCGCGTCGACCGCCTGCGTGAACTGATCGCCACCCGTCGCCGCCTGGCGAACTGACCGGCAGCCCCGTCCACCTCGATTCCCCGCCTCTCCTTCGGGGCGTTGCGTGGGCTCTGCCGGATACGACCGGATACCGTCACGCGTGACAGAGAGCCGGCTGGGCACCGTGAAGTCGGCGTGATGTGCGGCTGGGGGCCGCTGGGTAATTGGGGGGACCGTGTCGTACTTTGCTGCGGCGGTGGTGCGCCGCCCGTCCGGCTGGGCCGCGACAGAAGTTGATCTCAATGGTGCGGCGGACATCGACGAGGTCGCCGAGCTGCTCCGCGACGTCGACCAGGACGCCGAGATCTCGCTGCTGTTCGTCGAGGCCGACGACGCCTACCTGACCATCATGCGTCTCGACGAGGGCGAGGACCTGCGTATCTTCGGCTCGGACTCGGCGTTCGCCGAGGAGTCGCGGCTCGGCGCCCTGCTGGTCGGCGACATCAAGGCCCCGGTCCTGGGCATCGACGACGTGGTCGAGCCGGTGGAGCGGATGGCCGGGCCGACCGGTGACGACGACGAGAACGAACCGGCCGTCGATCCGGACGCCGACCCGGTCGGTGACGCCGACCTCCTCGCCGACCTCGGCATCTCGGCCCATCGCCTGCTCGCGCTCTGCGCGCACGAGGGGATGCTCCCGGCCGACGTGACGGCCGAGGTCTGCCAGATCATCGGCTGCGGCAACCAGGTCGAGGACCTCCGCGAGGCGTGACTGGACCGACGGGCCGACCCGGCGGCGAGCCGGACCCGCCGCTGACCGGGCGCCGGCACCGGCACGAGGCGTGGATGCGGCGCGCGCTGGAGGTCTCCCGCGCCGCACCCGGGCCGGTCGGCGCCCCGCCCAGCCGCCCGGCCGAGGTGACGGCCGTCGAGCCGCCCGCCGACGACGTCCCGGTCGGAGCCGTGGTCTACGGCCCCGACGGTACGGAGTTGGCGAGCGCCCGCAACGAACGCGAACTGACCGGCGACCCGACCGCGCACGCCGAGATCCTGGCCCTGCGCCGGGCCGCCCGGGCGGTCGGCGCCTGGCGGCTGACCGGTTGCACCCTGGTGGTGACCCTGGAGCCGTGCACGATGTGCGCCGGTGCGCTGGTCCTCGCCCGGATCTCCACGCTCGTCTTCGGCGCTTGGGAGCCGAAGACCGGTGCGGTGGGTTCGCTCTGGGACGTCGTACGCGACCGGCGACTCAACCACCACCCCGAGGTGTACGGCGGTGTCCTGGCCGCCGAATGCGCTGCCGCGCTCCGCGCCTTCTTCCGCTGACCCCGGTTCTGCACAGGACGTGCCCACGTTGTGCACACCCTTGTGGATAACTCGGCACGCCTGTGGAAAACTCTCGCGCCAGCACAGCCCGGCCCCTCGGAGCAGCCGGCGTCAGGGCAGCCCGGCCCGGGGCGCGACGATCGTCGCCGGAACGGCCGGCGGGGCGTACGCCGGAACGGCCCGGACCGGGAGCTCGGCCGGCAGCAGGACCGTCACGACCAGCCCACCCCCGGGCCGGGGCTCGGCCCGGACCGAACCGCCGTGCGCGCCGGCGACCGCCCGGACGATCGACAACCCGAGACCGAAGCCGCGCCCGCCGCCGACCCGCTCCTGACGCAGCCGCCGGAACGGCTGGAAGATCGTCTCGACCTCGTACCCCGGCACCAGCGGCCCGGTGTTCGCCACCACCAGGGTCGCCCAGCCGTCGACCGTGGCGGTGTTGAGCCAGACCTGGCCGCCGGTCGGGACGTTGTGCCGGAGCGCGTTCTCCAGCAGGTTCTGGGTCAGCCGTTCCAGCAGTACCGGGTCTCCGGCGGTGGGCGCCGGCCCCAGGTGTCGGTGCACCGGCAGCTCCGTACGCATCTGCTCGGCCACGTGTCCGGCCAGTTCGGCGAGGTCGAGCGGCGTACGCTCCACCACCTGCTGATCCGAGTCGGCCAGGGTGAGCAGCCCGTCGATCAGCCGCTCGTGCCGCTCGTTGACCGCCAGCAGCGTCTCGCCGAGCTGCTTCAGCTCGGCCGGCGCGTCCGGCCGGGTGACCGCGAGTTCCAGCAGGGACCGGTTCAGCGCCAGCGGCGTACGCAGCTCGTGCGAGGCGTTGGCGACGAACCGCCGCTGACCGTCGAAGGACTGGTCCAGCCGTTCCAGCATCAGGTCGAAGGTGTCGGCGAGTTCCCTGACCTCGTCCCGGGGGCCGTCCAACGCGATCCGCTCGTGGAGCCCGCGACCGGCGGTGCCGGCTCCGGCGATCCGCCGCGCGGTGCCGGTGATCTGGTGCAGCGGTTGCAGCGCCCGGCCGGCGATCAACCAGCCGAAGGCGAAGGCGGTCGCCGAGACCACGGCGAGCGCGATGCCGCCCTGGGTGAGCAGGGTCTCCAGGGCGTTCTCCCGCGCCTCGTCCTGGATCTGCCGGGCGAAGACCCGGAGCTGCTCGGCGCTCTCCGGGGTGATCACCCGGTCGGCGGAGGGCTGGGGCAGCCGGGCCGAGTTCAGCGTGACCCCGAACGTTCCGGGCATCCGCTGCTCGACCAGTACGTAGGTGACGGCGAGCAGCACCATCCCGGCGAGCAGGAAGAGGCCGCCGTAGACCACTGTCAGGCGGGCGCGGATCGTCAGTCGTTTCACCGGATCTGGTACCCCACTCCCGGCACGGTCTCGACGATCTGCGGATCGCCGAGCTTGCGGCGCAGCTTCATCACGGTCACCCGGACCACGTTGGTGAACGGGTCGATGTGCTCGTCCCAGGCCCGCTCCAGCAGCTCCTCGGCGGAGACCACCGCACCGCCGGCCCGCATCAGCTCGGCCAGTACCGCGAACTCCTTGCGGGAGAGGGCGACGTACCGGCCGTCGCGGTAGACCTCGTGCCGGGCCGGGTCGACGACCAGACCGGCCCGGGTCAGTTTCGGCGGCGCGGCGGGCCGGGCCCGCCGGACCAGCGCGTGGACCCGGGCCGAGAGCTCGACCAGCGCGAACGGCTTGATCAGGTAGTCGTCGGCGCCCAGCGCCAGCCCGGCGACCCGGTCCCGGACCGCAGCCGCCGCGGTGAGCATCAGCACCCGGGTCCCGCCTCCACCCTCGACGACCGCCCGGCACACGTCGTCGCCGTGCACCACCGGCAGGTCCCGGTCGAGCACCACCACGTCGTAGTCGTTGACGCCGAGCCGCTCCAGGGCCGCGTCGCCGTCGTACGCGACGTCGACCGCGAACGCCTCCCGGCGCAGCCACTCGGCGACGGCATCCGCCAACAGCTTCTCGTCCTCCACCACCAATACCCGCACC
Organism: Plantactinospora sp. B6F1; assembly: GCF_040120695.1. Classification (NCBI taxonomy): domain Bacteria; kingdom Bacillati; phylum Actinomycetota; class Actinomycetes; order Micromonosporales; family Micromonosporaceae; genus Plantactinospora; species Plantactinospora sp. B6F1. The sequence goes on from NZ_JBEEAC010000033.1 coordinate 32,520, forward strand.
GTCCCATGGTGACTCGGTCGCGGATAACCCCGTCGTAAACGTCGACGGTTACGCCCCGGATACGTGCCGCCGACTTGACTTTGTCCGTATCGGCCGGCGAACCGCGCCGGCCCACGGAAGGAGTTGTGCCATGCGCCGACGAATGTCGGGCCTCTGGCTGGCCCTCCCCGTCCTCGGCCTGGCGCTCGCCGGCTGCGCCCGGGCCGACGAGGGGCCGGGGGTGGCCACCGCCCAGGGCGGCAGCGGAGCCGGACCGACCGCCAGCGCCAGTGCGGTCGCGCTCAGCGACGAGGATCGCCGCCTGGAGTTTGCCAAGTGCATGCGGGAGAACGGGGTGGAGATGCCGGACCCCGAGCCGGGCCAGGGCGGAATCCGGATCCAGCGGAAACCGGGCGACGATCCGGCCAAGACGCAGGCGGCGATGGAGAAGTGCCGCCACCTGCTGCCGAACGGCGGCCAGCTTCAGCTCGATCCGGAGCAGGTCGAACAGGTGCGCAAGATGGCGAAGTGCATGCGGGAGAACGGTGTGCCGAACTTCCCGGACCCCGGGCCGGACGGCACCATGCAGGTGCCCCAGGGCAGTGGAATGAAGATGAACGACCCGAAGTTCCAGGCCGCCATGGAGAAGTGCCGGGGCGAGTTCCCGGTCCGGATCAGAGGTGGTGGCGAATGACGGCGGGCACCCCGGTGACCGAGAACGGCCCGTCTCCGGAGGGGGCTCCGATCGGTACCGGAGCGGACGACGGCGCGGGTACGGCGCTGGCGGCCGGGACCCGGCCGGGGCGGCGGCGCCAGAGCGGCCGGGGCCGGGCGGTCGCCGTACTGACCGCCGCCGCGCTCACGGTCGCCGCCGGGGTGGCGGCCGCCGTCGGATTCGGCGGCGGCGATCCGGGTACGGCCACCGCCAGCAACCTGCCACCGGCGAATGCCCAGGTCACCCGGCAGACGCTGGTCGACTCGGAGACCGCCGACGGCGAGTTGGGGTACGGCGAGACCCGTACCTTGGCCGCCCGCAGGGGAGGCACCATCACCGTGGTCGCCGCAGCCGGCTCCCGGGTCAGCCGGGGCAAGCCGCTCTACTCGATCGACAACCAGAAGGTCGTACTGCTCTACGGCGGGCTGCCGGCGTACCGGACGCTGCGCTCAGGTGACAGCGGTGCGGACGTCGAGCAGTTCGAGAAGAACCTGCGGGCGCTCGGCTACGACGGGTTCACCGTCGACGACGAGTACACCTCGGCCACCGCCGAGGCGGTGCGGGAGTGGCAGGAGGACCTGGGCCTCGACCAGACCGGCCGGGTCGAGCTGGGCCAGGTCGTCTACGCCACCGGTCAGGTCCGGGTGGACAGCGTCGAGGCCGAGGTCGGCGACGTGGTGCAGCCCGGCGCCGGGGTGCTCGGCTACAGCGGTACCGCCCGGGTGGTCACCGTCTCGCTGGACGTGGCGGACCAGCGGTTGGCGAAGCGGGGCGCCAAGGTCACCGTGACGCTGCCGGACGGCAAGGAGGTGGCCGGCACCATCGCGGCCACCGAGACGATCATCGAGACCGAGAGCGGCGCGAACGGTGGGCAGGGCGAGCCGGAAACCAAGATCGAGGTGACCGTCACCGCCGCCGACCCGAAGGCACTGGCCGGATTCGACAGCGCCTCCGTCGACGTGGCGTTCACCGCCGCCCAGCGGGAGAACGTGCTCACCGTACCCGTCGCCGCGCTGCTCGCCCTCGCCGAGGGCGGCTACGGCGTGGAGATCGTCGAGGGCGACGCGACCCGGATCGTGGCGGTGCAGACCGGACTCTTCGCCTCCGGGCGGGTGGAAGTGACCGGCGACGGGCTGGTCGAGGGAGCGACCGTGGGGATGCCGAAGTGAGCCGGGACCTGGCGGCGTCGGGTGCCGCGCTGGCCGAGCCGCCGGCCGGTACCGACGGGGTCGTGGTGCTCGACCGGGTGACGAAGATCTATCCGGGCGGCGTGACGGCCCTCGGTGGCGTCACCCTGACCGTCCAGCCCGGTGAACTGGTGGCGATCGTCGGGCCGTCCGGCTCGGGCAAGTCCACCATGCTGCACCTGATCGGCACCCTCGACCGGCCGTCGACCGGCACCGTGCACATCGACGGGTACGACGTGGCGAAGCTGTCGGACCGGCAGCTCTCCGCGCTGCGATCGTCCCGGATCGGTTTCGTGTTCCAGCAGTTCCACCTCGCGCCCGGTGTCCCGGTGCTGGACAACGTGGCGGACGGCCTGCTCTACGCCGGCGTACCCCTCGGGGAGCGGCGGCGGCGCGCGGAGGCCGCGCTGGTCCGGGTCGGGCTGGGACACCGGCTCGACCACCGGCCGCACGAACTCTCCGGCGGCGAACGGCAGCGGGTGGCGATCGCCCGGGCGGTGGTGGGCAACCCGGCGCTGCTGCTGGCCGACGAGCCGACCGGCAACCTCGACTCGACCTCCGGGGCCGGGGTACTGGCGCTGCTGCGCGAGCTGAACGCCGCCGGTACCACGGTGGTGGTGATCACGCACGACCGGGAGATCGCGGCCAGCCTGCCCCGGCAGGTGCAGATGCGCGACGGCTTGGTGCTCACCGACGGCTCGGACGGGGTCCGCTGATGGCCGGGGCGAACGGCGGGGCACGGCCCCGGCTGGCGAACGGCGGGGCACGGCCCCGGCTGGCGAACGGCGGGGCACGGCCCCGGCTGGTACCGGCCCGGATGCGGCCTCGGGACATCCTCCGGGTCGGCGGCGTCGGGCTGCGTACCCGGCCGCTGCGGGCGTTCCTCTCCGCGCTCGGCATCGCCATCGGCATCGCCGCGATGGTCGCGGTGGTCGGGATCTCGTCCTCGTCCCGGGCAGAACTGGACCGGATGCTCGACTCGCTCGGCACCAACCTGCTGACCGTCGCGCCCGGCAACACCATGTTCGGCGAGGCTGCCCAGCTGCCGGAGGAGTCGGTGGCGATGATCGGCCGGATCGGCCCGGTTCAGCAGGTGTCCGCCACCGGGCTGCTCGTCGAGGCCCGGGTCTACCGCTCGGACCGGATCCCCGAGGTGGAGAGCGGCGGGATCGCCGCCCGGGCGGCCCGACTGGACCTGCTCGACACCGTCGGAGCGACCGTGGCCAGCGGCACCTGGCTGAACGGGGCGACGGCACGGTATCCGGCGGTCGTACTCGGGGCGACCACGGCGGAACGGCTCGGGCTGGGCCGCGCCGGACCGGAGGTACAGGTCTACCTCGGCAACCGGTGGTTCACGGTGGTCGGGATCCTGGCCCCGGTGCCGCTGGCGCCGGAGCTGGACCTCTCCGCACTGGTCGGCTGGGAGGCGGCGGCGTCGTACCTGGGCTTCGACGGGCACCCGACCACCGTCTACACCCGCTCGGCCGAGCCGTCGGTCGAGGCGGTGCAGGCGGTACTCGGCGCCACCGCCAACCCGGAGGCGCCGAACGAGGTCAAGGTGTCCCGGCCGTCCGACGCGCTGGAGGCGCAGCAGGCCACCGACGAGGCGTTCACCGGGCTGCTGCTCGGGCTCGGCGCGGTCGCGCTGCTGGTCGGCGGGGTCGGAGTCGCGAACACGATGGTGATCTCGGTGCTCGAACGGCGGGCCGAGATCGGGTTGCGCCGCTCGCTCGGTGCGACCCGAGGCCAGGTACGCACCCAGTTCCTCGCCGAGTCACTGTTGCTCTCCGCGCTCGGCGGAGTGGGCGGAGTGCTGATCGGCATCGGGGTGACCTCGGGCTACGCCCTGTCCCGGGACTGGCCGACGGTGGTACCGAGCTGGGCGATGGCCGGCGGGGTCGGCGCGACCCTGCTGATCGGCGCCTTCGCCGGGCTCTACCCGGCGATCCGGGCCGCCCGGCTGGCCCCGACCGAAGCACTCGCCACGCCCTGACGGCTGCAAGGAAGGGCCCCTTCCTATCGCTTCTTGTGTAAGAAGGGGCCCTTCCTTGCGTTGAGGATCAGGCGACGATGGTGTCCAGGGCGATCTCGACCATCTGGCTGAACGTCTGCTCGCGCTCCTGGGCGGTGGTCTGCTCTCCCCGCTTGATGTGGTCGCTCACGGTCAGCAGGGTCAACGCCCGCGCCCTGAACCGGGCCGCGATGGTGTAGAGCGCCGCCGACTCCATCTCCACCGCCAGCACGCCATAATCGGCGAGGGTGTCGTAAAGGTCCGGACGGTCGGTGTAGAAGGCGTCCGCGGCCAGGATCGGCCCGACCCGCATCGCGATGCCGCGCCGCTCCGCCACCTCGACCGAGGTACGCAGCAGCCCGAAGTCGGCGACCGGGGCGTAGTCGATCAACCCGTCGAACCGCATCCGGTTCATGTTCGAGTCGGTCGACGAGCCGCTGGCGGCGATCACGTCCCGGAGTTGGAGGTCCTCGCTGAGCGCGCCGCAGGAGCCGACCCTGATCAGCGACTTCACACCGTACTCGTTGATCAACTCGTGGGCGTAGATGGAGGCGGACGGCATCCCCATGCCGGAACCCTGGATCGAGACCTCGGTGCCGGACCAGCGGCCGGTGAAGCCGAGCATGCCGCGCACCGTCGAGTAGCACTTGGCGTCCTCGAGGTAGGTCTCCGCGATCCACTTGGCCCGCAGCGGGTCGCCCGGCATCAGGACCCGCTCGGCGATCTCACCGGGCTTGGCGCCAATGTGCGTACTCATGTGGCGTCATCCTGCCAGGTCGCTCCGGTCGATACCGCCGCGACGTCGCCCTGCGGCGTCGGGTACCCTACTCGGCGGTGGTGTGTCCGAGCGGCCTAAGGAGCACGCCTCGAAAGCGTGTGAGGGTTCACGCCCTCCAAGGGTTCAAATCCCTTCACCACCGCCACTGAACAGGCAAAACGCCCGGCAAGTCCGCAAGGACGAACCGGGCGTTTCGCTACCTCAAGATCGCTACAGAGGTTGAAAGGCTGACGTTTGGGTCGTCACGGTAGTTCGGGGTCGAGGGTCATGCCGGTGTTGGCGAGGAAGCCGGCGAGGAGGTCGGTCTGTTGCTGGCAGGCGCGTAGGCGTTGTCTGACCAGGTCGGCGAGGTGGTCGACGCCGTTGGCGGCGATGTTGGTGAGGCCGCGTTTCATCCAGCGCCAGACGCCTTCGGTGGGGTTGAGGTCGGGTGCGTAGGCGGGCAGGCGGATCACGGTCAGCCAGGTCCGGGCGGCGATCAGGGCGTGCATACGCCGGCTGACGTGCACGGTGAGGTTGTCCCAGATCAGCACGATCGGCGCGTGGAGGCGTTGGTGGACCTGGTCGAGGAAGGCGATGTAGTCGTCCTCGCTGAAGCTGCCGCGTTCGCCCGCGCGGCCGCGGTGCAGCCGGGTGCGCCACATCAACCGGCCTCGCTGTCCAGGCTTAAGGCAGACGAGACCGGCGATGGAGACCCGACCAGAGCCCTTGCCGCAGACCTCGACGACGGGCGTGCGTCCGCGTCGGGCCCAGGTCTTACTCACCGGCGGCCGCAGTACCTGGCCGGCCTCGTCCTGGAAGCAGATCCAGGCGTCCCGCGTCGCCGCTAACCTCTTACCGACGGCCACCGCCTACGGTGCCAGCTCGTGATTGCCTCCGGGTCACGTTCGACCGCCCGGCGGGTTGGGACCTGCTGGCTGTAGCCCAGGCGGTGCAGCAGATAGGACACCCCACGCAGGGTGTAGCCGACCGCGAAGCGGCGTTCGATGACCTCGGCGACCCGGGCCAGGGTCCAACGGGCGTCCTCCCAGCCGTGGGCACGAGGACCCTCATCGAGCATCTCCGCGAGATCTTTCCGCTGGCCAGCCGAGAGTTTGCAGTCCGAGCCGCCCGGCCCAGCCGACGCCAGAGCGTTCGTTCCGCCGGCTACCCATCTACGTCGCCACTCACGGACGGACTTCTCCGAAACCCGCAGCTCAGAAACGATCTGCGTCGTCGATCTGGACTCCTCGAACATGGCCGCGGCCTGCATCCGGACCTGCTCACGCCGGACCCGCGCTGCCGCGTTCATGCCACCACCAGCCGGATACCTCATCACCCCGACCTACCCAAACCATCGACACAGATCACGCGGACACGTCGAAGGACGTCAGCCTTTCAACCTCTGTAGTCTCATTCGTCGTCTCAGTAGCCTCACGCCTGGCTGCTTCCTGTCGTCCTGCGTCGGGTGCCGCCCGGAGGAGTTCGGTGAAGACTTTCGGCTGGTGATGGCTGGACGAAGGGGCGGTCACCGTGCGCTTCTGCATCGTGATCGCCCGATACAATGTTAGCCGGCTATATTTGTGATCTTTTCCATGTGGCGGCGAAGGGGGGTGAGAGACAACCATATTCGAGTATTTCCCGATCCATGACGTCACTGATTGGAAATTGATCAGGGTCGAGACTATTGGGGCGGATGAGAAGTATTGGCTCGCCCAACCGGGATCAGAAAACTGCTGGCTGTTCAAAGCAAATAATGTTCACAAGGTGGGCGGTCGTACGTGGTCTCAGCGAGAGGACTTTTCTGAGAAGGTTAGCGGTGAGTTGGCTCTCAAGATGGAAATCCCCTCTGCTCGCATAGAACTTGCAGAGCGTGAAGGTGAAAATGGTTGCGTGTCACTGAATCTCTGTCCGCTTGGTTGGGAGTTGCAGCCAGGAGTCGTTCTCATGGACGGGCTCTTGGTAGACTACGTCCCAGGATATGAGCAAGGTAACAGGACACGCGCTGGGCACTCTTTGGAAAACATCCATCGGGCACTAGCTGATTATGGCCCTCCCCCGGGCGCTGCGGTGCCGGATTGGTTCAATGCTTTCGATGTTTTTGTCGGATATGTCACCTTCGATGCGATTATTGCCAACCGCGATCGGCATGATGAGAACTGGGCGGTAGTCCGACCGCCTTCTGGTGAGCTGCCCGGTGCCCTTGCGGGATCGTTTGATCATGCCCGCGCACTTGGTTCAACGCTGGTTGAAGGGCGTATGGCGGGCCTCCTTGAGGCTGGCAAGATCGCCGCCTGGGTTGAGCGAGGGACTGCCTGGCGCTTCGAGCACGACCCAACCCGGGGATGTCCCACCCTTGTTGAGGCAGCCCGTTTGGCTCTCAGCATGGTGAACTCTGAGGTTCGTGATCACTGGCTCGACCGTGTGATGCATATCACATCAACTGACGTTGGTGAGATCACTCGACGGGTCCCAGGGATGTCAGAGGTTGTCAGTACGTTTATCGAACAGGTCGTGATGGCGAACCGAAGGAGGGTCCTCGATGGCTGCTAGCGGCATGTCGACGAGCCCCGCCCGGGCGGCAGGCGGGGGTGTTCGCGCAATGCGTAGGTTGGCGGTGGCATGGCAGCACCCGGAGCTTCGGACCATACAGCCTGTCGGGATTCTGACGTACGACGGACAGCAATACACCTTTGGTTACGTTCAAAATGTTTACTCAGTTCCAGGATTCAAACCCTTTGTTAGTTTTCCGGATTTGAGCCGTTCCTACTCATCAACCCGGTTGTTTCCATTGTTTTCCCAGCGCGTAATGGATCCACGACGACCCGACTTCGCGCGCTATGTGCGGACGCTTGACCTCGCCTCGAAAGATGCAACTCCTTGGGAGCAGCTAGTTCGGTCAGAGGGGCGTAGAGCAGGCGATGCGATCATGGTTTTCCCTGAACCTGTCTTAGAGGATGACGCGTCGACGCGATACAACTTTTTGGTCCACGGAATCCGTTACATATCGGCGATGACTCCCGATGTGGAGGTCCGACTTCGGCGCCTCCGACAAGGTGATCAGCTGGTTCTTGTACCGGAGCCGATGAATCCCAAGAATGAGCGGGCGTTGGTGGCTGCCGATAAAGAGAGAGCCCCTCTTGGCTGGGTTCCGGATCTCTTGCTCGACTATGTTCATGCAGTGCGCGCGGGCGGCAATTATAAAATCGTTGTGCGGCATGTCAATGGTCCCGAGGCGCCAATCCACCTACGGTTGCTCGTTCGGATATCTGGAACTGTTCCGTTTGGCTATAGGCCGTTCGCGGGGAGTGCTTGGGAGCCGCTAGCGGTGTAGTCATCCCAAGCGATTCGATGGAAGGTCGAGGCTGGTCCCGTCTGGCGGTCTGGCCAGCGGACGGACCAGACCGCCAGACATAGCATTTAAGGTGTCTCGTTTGACCAAATCAAGCGGCCGATCCGCTTCGCGATGCTCGCCGGATCTGTGCCGTGGTGTGCTGGTATCGGACGGCCATCGAAGAGTTCGACCAGCCCATGATCCCCATCACGGCTCGCTCCGGTACGCCGAGCAGGAGCAGTTCGGTTGCGGCTGTGTGCCGAGCGTCGTGTAGCCGGCCGTCCCGTAGCTCAGCCAGCTTGAGGAGCCGCTTCCACTCGTCGTAGTCGGTCCGGGGGTTGCCGGCTCGCCGATCGGCGTAGCGAACAGCCACCCGCCTTCCCGCCAGAGCTGCGCCGCCTGGTCGCGCTCCAGGTCTTGTTCCTTCCGGTGCTGCCGGAGCAGCATGACCAACTCGTCCGACAGACCAATGCTCCGGCGGCCCGCACGCGACTTTGTTTCGGTAGTCTCCGCCCGAAGCGGTACGCGCTCCGGGCAGTGTCCGCCGAACTTCCGGCCGCACCTGTCCCCGCATCCGTGGCGCCATCTCGGGCGTTGCCGGCCACGCCGCACGGTCAGTACTCCGGCCTCCAGGTCGACGTCCGACCACTTGAGGCCGAGCGCTTCGCTCTGACGCAGGCCGAGTGCAAGGGCGATTGCCCATCGGGCGTGATTGCGTCGTTCGCTGGCGGCGGCCAGTAGCCGTTGAATCTCGCTGACGGAGTACGGCTCGATCTCCTCATGGGAAAGTCGCGGCGCTTTCGCCAATGCGGCCGGATTCTGGGTGAGGTGACCTCGGCGAACAGCTTCGTTGAGTGCTGTGCGGATCGTGCGGTGCGCCTGATGCGCCGTTGCCGGTGCACTCCCGCTCCGCATCATCTGCCGGTAAAGCGTCTCAAGATGCTCGGGCTCCAACCGGTCGATTCGGTGGCCACCAACGCCCGGAATCAGATGCCTCCGTACGGCGACGCGATATCCGGAGAGCGTGTTCTCACGCACAGACTGGGCCGCGATGTTCTCGACCCAATGCGTGAGCCACTTCTCTACAGTCCAACGCTGGCCAACCTTGCGGACCTGCCGCTGTCCCGCTCCCGCTCCAGGGCGCGGACCTTGCGGATCACCTCCGCCTCCGTCATGGCCTGGACGTGGCGCCGGTCGGGGGGCTCGTTGTTCTTCACCCCCACAGTGACCCGACCGTGCCAGTAGCCGTCACCGCCCTTGTAGATGCTCGATGCGCCAGCAGGCTTGCGTCCCATGTACGTCCCCTCAGGCGGCCGGGGCGATGGGTTGGTCGAGCAGGGTGGTTACGTATTCGTGCAGGCAGCGGACGGGTACGCGGCGAAGTCGGCCGATGGTGACGGAGCGGATCTCGCCGGTCATCACGAGGGTGTACATGGTGGTTCGGCCGATGCCGAGTCGCTTCGCGGCTTCTTCGATGGTGAGTACGACGCGGTTGTCGGCGGTGCTCACGGATTCCTCCCCGGTCGGTGTTGCGGTGGAGCGGGTGTTGCCTGCCTTTATTGCCGTGTGGAGCGCCTTTCGGCTGAGGCTGGTCTTTTCGAGCGGTCGGTGAGTGCGGGCGGTGGGCGGCTTCTGCCGGCCGGCTCAGATGGAAGCCCTTGCCCTCAAATCGCCACCCTACGGACCCGTGATCCTCGTACTGCACACCGCCACCGACGACAACGGCACGCCTTTCGAGGCGACCCGCTTCATTATGCGCTCCGACCTCATGGCGATTCAGTACGAAGTGCTGCTGGGTGACTGACATCAGCGCCTCGTCCGCATACACATTGGCGAACACTAGGTCACTGGTCATCGTCTCTCGTGATCGGAAGCTTAGACACGGCGCGGTTGTCTAGCGTCCCTTAAGCCGATGGTCCCGCATCCGCGTTGGGACCAGCGGGAGAGGCGGTCCGGCCGCGTGACTAGGGCTCCGTGGCCGGACCTGCAGTCGCTGATTGAAGGAGCGTCGTATCCTGGATGTCAGGTTCAGCCATAAGTAACATGTCAGTTCCTGTCAGTCTATGCGTTCGTTGCGTCACTGCCTTGGCCGTCGGGGACAGCAGACACAACTGCATCGAGACGGACCCGGCCCGCAATTCGGCGGTTCCACTTCGGGACTGGCGGTGCCAGTGTCCATGCCAGCAAGTCAGTAGCGATGACGACGTTGTGCCGGTGCACCTATTGTTCGCCCGTCGATCATCACTCGTCGTACAACCTCATATGTCCATCCGACCAATCTGGCTCTGCCGATCCTGCGGCGCCCCTGGCCATGCGGAACCGGCCCGCCTTTCTCTCATCGACGAGTTCCGAAACGAATCTAGCAGGCTATCCGTTTACTTGACCGGCGCGCTGTTCAGGCAATCAAAGATCCGTACAACCTCAACCCTGGGCCGGGACCTGACATGGTCGCGTTGTTCATACGGTTCGTCGGATGGGCTACTCGCACTAAGCCCTAGTCGTGCGATGAGGTGGTTCAACGGCCCGTCGATGGCCTCCGTAGTTTGCGACAGTTCTTTCGGCGCTTCCGGTGGCTCTCCATATATTGAGGCTCATGTGGATTCAGTGAGACGGAATCGTGGGTTGTGTGCCTGGTGACCTGTTACAGAAGCACCGCTGGCGGAAACGGCCTAAGGCAGCAAGAGTAAGGCAATCCCAGCCAGGAGAACAACCGTCCCTGCGGCCAGGAGGACGCTGAGCATCGACCTTCGACGGCTTCCGCCATTATCGGCTTGCCGGGTGGCCACAAATGAGATGATGAGAACTATTGCAAAAGCTGAAACGCCGATAAGCTGAATAGCCAACATTCGAATGGCTCATTAGGCCGTTGTTGTAGGCGTGTCTTCGCGCTTCGTCTCGACTGGCTGATCGAGTTGCTGCTGGCGCTTGTTCTGCTCGTCACGCAAGCGCTCTACGGTTTCCGCGAACAACGAGTAGGCGTCTGCGTCATTTAGCTTTGCATATCGTCCAACGCGGAGCTCAACTGCCTCATACTCGCGTTCAATCGAGTCGGCCGTCTGTTGAAGGTTGTAGCTATTCTCGTGGAACTTGTAGTATCCGGTAAAGCCGGCAGATAGCCCGACGGCGGCCGTAACCGCCACCGCTACCCATCTAGTAACGTCGAAGGATACCGAAGCAGTAGTTATCGCCGAGGCGAGTATCGAACCGACAATGATTACTGTCTGGTATCTATTGTGAGTGGAGCGGAGTCGACCTGCTTGTTCCCGCATCTGTGCGATGATGTCCGGCATGTCGTCCCGATATCGACGCTGCCTAACCAGTGTTCCTTTGCCAGCTTCCTCGGTGTACCCATCTTGTTGCGTTTGCTTCTCGCGGAGGATGAGTATCGTCTTTTTGATTCCGAGCCGATTTGAGCGCACCCTCTTATATTGTTGATACACGACAACGGGAGAAGCGAGCGTAGAGACTATCGCCGCGCCATACAAGATCGGAACCATAGGCGCGGCTCGTTGCCACTGCAGGATATCCGTCAGGACAGTTATAGTCCATAGTGCTATGTTGCCGAGGATAGCCCAGGCTCTGCCGATCCTCAGCCAGATTCCTTGGAGGTGAAGGCGTTCCTCTGCGGAAGCGATTTGACTCTTCAGAAAGACCGGACTCCAGTCCTTTTCAGGCTGGTTGACGATGTCCTGAATGGTGGCCCTATATGGCTTTGCTGCGGTTCCGCGCTCCATCGGCACCGTGCCCATATAACGAAATTCTAGTAGTGGATAGAAGGCTGTCAATTATCGGTCGAGTGTTTGACCTACTACTTTAAGTGATCACTTGGCTACGGTAGGATGCGCGACCTTGATGATCAGCTCGATCAAGGTGTGTGGCCTTGGGGGTCGTTCCACGGCACTTCCCACAGCGCGCCGCTCGCAGCCCCTCGGGACCGGCGAGGATTCAGGCAAGATTCTTAAGGGTTCAACCCCAACACGCTTTCCGAGTCTGTGCCCGAGCGTCGGGCCATGGTGGGTCCGATCCTGGCCTGCATCGGATCGCCACTCCGGACCTCCACGGACGCCTCCGCACGGCAACCAGGCACGTCGACGCGCATGACCGTCCCGTTTGGACGAATCTTCTTCGTCTCATTCGGGCGTGTTCAGGAGCGTCCGGCGCTGGTCGGTGTTGGCTATTGCGGCAGGTCATGGACGCCTTTGGTGGACGATGGACGCTGGCCGGCAGACCTCGAAAGCGTGTGAGGGTTCACGCCCTCCAAGGGTTCAAATCCCTTCACCACCGCCATTGAACAGGCGAAACGCCCGGCAGGTCGTTTCCGACCTGCCGGGCGTTCGGCTGAATGGACGGGATTCGGACCTGGCGGTCGGTGTTCCCGCAACGCGCAACCACCCGTGTCAGGCGGGTCCGTCCGGCAGCCAGCTCGGTGATCCCGGTGCGGCGGGGCGAGCGTCTCGCACGCGCCCCGCCGCCCGGGACCATCCGGCGGCCCGGACGATGCGCGCCAACCATGGCCTGACCAGCGCTTTCAATGATCCTTCAACCGTGTTGCACATGCGGCTCCGCACACTGGTCGCCGTTGTCCGCAAACACGCGTTGGGTCGTCCCAACGGGTTCGACATGGCTGGAGGTAGTTGGTGCGCTTTTCAACGGGAAGGGGAATCCGCAAGAGGTTCCTGGTGCCGATCACGGCGCTGTGCGCAGTGGTCGGTCTCCTGCTCGCCGGTGGTCCCGCCCAGGCGGCCACCTACAACAAGTACACCAGGACCCAGGCGTCCAACCAGGACGCCGGTGGCATCGACACGTGGGCCTGGCTCAACAAGGTCGGCGCCGGGTCGGAGATCGACTATCAGGTGCACTTCCAGGCGTACGGCGAGAAGCTGTGGGTCTATGTCAGGGTCGGTATGGCGTCCAAGGGCAAGGTCACGGTGGTCGTCTACGACACCACGGGCAAGCACGTTGACACGGACACCTTTACCGTGGACATCGGGGAGAACCGGGAACTGAACCTGGGCACCCCGGACGGCAGCGGCAACATCGCCGAGGGGTACACGGTCTACTCCAGGATCTGTGTCGGCAATTCCACCACCTGCACGCCGTACGCCAAGGGCAGGGCATGACGACCTGACCTCAAGTTGATCACGGGGGCGGCTGCGGCCCGTCCACTGCCTCGCCGGCAGCGGGCGGGCCGCTCGTGATCTATGCGCTCGGCCTGCTCTGCGGGCATGGGCCGGCCGGCACTGATCACGGACGGCGGCTGCCCTAGCGTTCGTCCGGGCGCTTGAGGCGGGGAAGGATGAGCGGGAGCGCGCGTTCGACGAAGCTCGTGATCCGCATGTCCGCAGACTTCTCCGCCAGACGTTCCGGACTGAAGTGCTCGACCCGTTCGACCTCGTGTTTCTCGACCCGCAGGGGTCCGTCGTACGAGCCGAGGAAGATGCCGACCATCTCCCGATCGGGCACCGAGTAGAACTTGCCGACGTACTCGAGGGGCACCTCGATGCCGAGTTCCTCCTTGAGTTCCCGTCTCGCCCCCTTCTCGTAGCTCTCCCCGCTGCGCAGGTGGCCGGCTGCCGCACCTGACCAGTAGAGCGGGTACGCCTTCGGCTATGGCGTCCAGAGGCCGAGGTCGATGGTCCTGGTCAGGGTGGCCCGCTCGTCGTCACCGTCCAGCGACCAGACCATCGCGCCACCCAGTCGCTCCGCGCGGATGTACAGCGTCTTCTGGAGTACGACGGCCGGGTCGTCGTACGTCCAGAAGGTCGTACCGTCGTAGAGCCATGCCGTCCCGGCGCGGAGGTCGCGGTAGACCCTGAAGCCGTCTTTGCCGACCCTGGTCTTCAGCACCTTGTAGTCCTCGTAGCCGGGCTCGAAGGTGGCCGGGGCGGCGCCGCCGGTGGAGATGCCGAAGAGGCCGTTTCGGCCGCCGGTCACCCCGGTCCAGCCGCGCCCGTAGTAGGGGATGCCGAGCACCAGCTTGCGGCGCTCGGCGCCCCGGTCGAGCCAGGCGTCGACGGTGCGGTCGACCGCGAAGTCCGGCTCGGTCGCACCGGCCGGTACCCGCAGCGCGGACTGCTGGTTGGCGATCGGCTCCCAGGTGCCGTGGAAGTCGTAGCCCTGGACCGTGGCGAAGTCCAGGTGCCGGAAAATTTTCCGTACCTCGAACCCGGCGTCGATCGCGGCCGGGTTGGCGGGCACGAACGCGGTCAGCTCGTAGTGCTTCCCGGCCGGCTTGCCGAGCGCGTCGAGCTGGCGGCGGAACTCCGCGACGAGCGCGGTGAAGTTCTGTTTGTCCTCCGGCCGGTGGACCGTGTCGACGTCACCGGGCGAACCCGGCCACTCCCAGTCCAGGTCGATGCCGTCGAAGACTCCGGCGAGCGAGCCGGGCCCACCGGCGCTGCCGTCCGGATTGGGCAGGTTGCCCCTGAGGTAGAGGTCGATGCAGGAGGCGACGAACGTCCGCCGCGACTCCGGGGTCAGCGCGGCGTCGGAGAAGTGTGTCGACCAACTCCACCCGCCGAGCGAGATCAGCACCTTCAGGTCGGGATGCAGCGCCTTCAGCTTCTGAAGCTGCCCGAAGTTGCCGTTCAGCGGCTCGCCCCAGGTGTCGGCGACGCCGTCCACGCTCTCCTGCGCCGGTACCGGCCGCTGGTAGTCGGCCCAGGCGTCGCCCTCGCCCGGCCCGCCGTCGACGTAGCACCGACCGTCCGGGCTGACGTTGCCGAAGGCGTAGTTGAGGTGGGTCAGCCGGCTGGCCGCGCCGGAGTCGTGCAGCTTCTTGACCGTGAAGGCCCGGCCGTAGATGCCCCACTGGGTGAAGTATCCGACCTTGACGAAGTCGTCCCGCTGGCCGCCGTCGTGCCGGGACGCCGCGTCGGGAGCGGCCGAAGCCGGGGGTACGGCGACGCTGGCGAGCAGGGCGGCGACGGCGGTGGCCGCGGTGACGGTACTGAGTCGACGGAGAAGAGATCCGCGCATACGCACTCCTGAACGGGGATGGAGCGTCGGCAGGACACCGGCGGTCGGCAGAACAGTTAGGAAAGTTTCCGGTGTCCTGAAAGGTAGGGCCGTCGATGTGGGGTGGTCAAGTGCGCCGCGCCGGATCGCACCGAAGGTACGACGCCTGGTCGGATCACTCAGACGTCGACAGCGCCGGGAGCCGGTGCGGCATCCGCCAGCCGTCGGCGAGCCTCGACGGGTGCACGTTGCGGCCGCCGCCGAAGAACTCGCAGAACTTCATGATCAGTGGATCCCAGCCCAGCGGGTCGACGTACTGCGTACCGGGGATGACCAGGGACTCCTCGACGTGCGCGCGGAGTACCTCGACCTGGAAGGCGGTGCATTCGGGCGTCGGCTCCGCCATCGGCAGTACCGCGATGACCCGGCACTCCAACTGGATCGGGCACTGGGCGACCCGGGGCGCCCGGACCAGCTCGGACGGCTGTTCGGTCAGCCCGGCGAGGGTGAACTTGTCCGGCTCGTACCGGTAGCCCTGCGCCAGCTTGTGCGCCGGCACGTCCCGCCTTCCGGTGGTGAGCGCTATCCGGTCCACCGCGTCGACCATCGCCGACGACGGCAGGTTGAGTACGCACTCCCGCTCCCGTCGCAGGTTGGCCGTCGTCTGGCCGCTGTTGCCCAGCCCGAGCATGCCGGACTGGCCCAGCCACCAGGCCGAGGACATCGGCGCGAGATTGGCGCTGCCGTCCTCGTTACGGGAACTGATCAATACCACCGGGGTGCCGAAGTACAGCACCCTGAGCCCGGGAACGATGTGCATGCGGCAACTCTCGCCGGCCGGGGCGGACGATTGCTGGCGGGCATCGGACGTGGCGTTCCGGCAGGTCTGCCCCGCAGATCCCGGGCCCTGGCCCGGAGCGGTCAGCAGGTGCCGAAGCCCTCGTCGAAGAGGCGCTTCGCGTAGTCGGTGTAGCCGGCGACGGTTTTCCGCACCGTCCGTCCATCGTGCAGAAACAGGTAGGCCCGGTCGCCCTGCATCGCCAGTAGCCCGTCGTAGCGGTAGCTGCCGGGCGGCGCCGTCAGCCGGGTGGCGGCCGGATAGGCGGCCTCGACCCGGTCCACTGGGGTGCCGGCGGTTACCCCTTCCGGGGTGCGCACCGGGGGGCTGGCCCAGAGCAGCACCAGCCGATCGTCGGCGAAGACCGGGCTGACCGTGGCCGGGTCGGTCAGGCGCGGGCCGCAGGCGGAGGCGGGTTCGGCGTGCAGTTCACCGCGTCGGAGCAGCTCCTGCTCGGTGTCACCGAACTCGATGTCGCGCACGCCCCTGAGATGGAGGACGTCCGGCCCGTAGCCGGGCGTCGTCGCCGGCTCGTCCGACACCGTCCGGTACGCGTGACAGACCGCCACCGCACCCGCCACGAGTACCGCCACCAGACGTACGACTTTCCGTGCCTCCATGTAACCCTCCGGGAGCACAGCGTAGTTTATCCCTGATTAGTCCGGTTGGTCGGGGTGTGGACCGCCGTCCACACCCTGTGGATAGCACATGTGTACGAGCAAAGTCGGTTACGCCGCGCGCAGCGCACCGGCACAATTCCAGCCATGGTGATCATCGCCGAGCCCCTGCACGCGCGGCCTCGAACCAGCGGCGAACTGGCCTGGCTCGGCGACGGCTGGCCGGAGTTCATCTTCCACGACCAGGGGACCGCCCGACTCCTCGGCCGGATCCGCGAACTCTTCGCCGGACTGGAACTCGTACTCCTCGACGACGCCGACCGACCCCCCGACGCCGACGCCGACGCCGACGCCGGCAACAACGACGCCGACGCCGACGACGACAACAACGACGCCGGCAACGGCGGTGGCATCGTGGCTGCCGGCTGGGCGGTGCCGCTGTGCTGGAGCGGTGCCGTCGACGACCTGCCGACCGGCTACACCGACGCGCTGGCCCGGGCGCTCGGCGCGTACGACGCAGGTCATTCGCCGGACACGCTGGCGATCCTGGCCGCGCAGGTCCGCCCGGACCGGCAGGGGCAGGGACTGGCCGGAAAGCTGCTGCGGGCACTCGGTGACCTCGTCCCCGCGCAGCACCGGGTGATCTGCCCGGTACGGCCGACCCGCAAGGCCCGCTATCCACTCACCCCGATCGACCGGTACGCCGGCTGGACCAGACCGGACGGCACACCGTTCGACCCGTGGCTGCGTACCCACGTCAGGCTGGGCGGGCGGATCCTGGCGACGGCACCCCGGTCGCAGGTGATCACCGGCACCGTGGCGGAATGGCAGCGCTGGACCGGCCTGGAGTTTCCCGACTCCGGCGAGTACGTCATCCCGGACGGTCTGGGCACGCTCCGAATCGACCTGGGCGCCGATCGGGGGACCTACGTCGAACCCAACGTCTGGGTCCGACACCGCTGACCCCACACGTCCACTCGACACGACACCGTCGGCGGCCGAAGCTGGTGACGAACAACTGGTCACGAGGGCGGGAGCTGGTCCTTCGCCACCAGCCGGCCGTGCGCGGCACAGAGCCGGTAGACGTCCAGTCGAGGCTGGAGCACGTCCCCGTGCGAGCGGTAGTACCGGCAGTCCGCGTCGACCGGTGTCGGCAGTGGATCCGGGTCGGGTGGTTCCAGCATCTCCCGGCGAGGCAGCAACGGGATCGCGGTGGCCCAGTCCTGGCCGACCCGCAGCGCCGCGTACCGTTCCGGGCTGAGTACCGAGTTGCTGGTCGCGTAGAGGTAGTAGCCGAGGGCGGCACCGCCGAGCGTCGCGGCGAACGTGGCCAGCACCATCGCCGCGCCGACCAGTCCCCGCCGAGCCTCCCGGTGCACCCGCCGACGCTGCTCGGCGGCGGACCCGGCTGCTGACGGCAGGCAGTGACGCTGTTCGGCGGCGGACCCGGTCGCCAGTGGCAGGCAGTGACGCTGTTCGGCGGCGGACCCGGTCGCCAGTGGCGGGCCGTGACGGTGATTGGCGGCGGCGGCCATTGGCGGCGGGCCGGACGTCCGGGACGCCCCGCTCGGCGCCCTGCTCCGGCTGGCGGAGGAGAGCGGATCCGCCGGTGCTGCCGTCGCGGGGCGGCTGGCGTGGCTGGGCAGGCGGGCTACCACCTCGAAGCCGCCGTCCCGCGCGCCGGTGCGCAGGGTGCCGCCGGCCAGCCGTACCCGCTCGCGGAGCCCGACCAGGCCGCGCCCGCCCCGGACCGAGACCGGCGCGGACCGCGGCGCACCGGGCGGCCGCGCGTTCGTGACGTTGACCAGGACCGCCCCGGTGCCGGCGGCTTCGAGCCGGACCCGGACCGCCGCGCCGGGCGCGTGCTTGTTGGCATTGGTCAGCGACTCCTGCACCACCCGGTAGACGGCCCGCCCTGTCGACGGCGGCAGCGGTTCGGCCGGGCGGCTGTCGTGCAGCCGCACCGGCATCCCGGCGGCCTGCGCCCGGCGTACGAGGTCGGCGATGTCCCCGCCGGCCGGCCGTACCGGACCGGCCGTCGGATCCGGTCCCGTCATCCGTCGTGCGGCGTCGTCCCGGAGTACGTCGAT
This sequence comes from Plantactinospora sp. B6F1, assembly GCF_040120695.1. Classification (NCBI taxonomy): domain Bacteria; kingdom Bacillati; phylum Actinomycetota; class Actinomycetes; order Micromonosporales; family Micromonosporaceae; genus Plantactinospora; species Plantactinospora sp. B6F1. Next base: position 51,005 of record NZ_JBEEAC010000033.1, read on the forward strand.
GATGTCCCGAAGCTGCTCGGTGGCGGCCGCCGCGCCGGCCCGGAGTTGCCCGGCGACCGCCCGGGTCCGCTCGTCCAGATCGGCGGAGAGCTCCAGCGCACCGGCCCGGAGCGCGAGCAGGCTCAGTTCGTGGCCGAGCGAGTCGTGCATGTCCTCGGCGATCCGGGCCCGCTCCCGGAGGCGTACCTCGCGGGTCAGCATCCGCTGTTCGCGTTCGAGTTGCTCGGCCCGCTCCCAACCGGCGGCGATCAGCGCCCGCTGCTGCCGCCGGTAGCGGCCGACCAGCCACGGAAACAGTCCGGCGTAGACCAGCGCGCCGGCCATCGTCGCCCAGTCCACGAAGCCGGACCAGCTCAACACCAGCGGGGTGCCGAGCACCGCCAGCGCGCAGTAGCTCGCCGCCGCCGGCCAGGTGCTGTCCATCCGCCGGCCGAGCAGGTAGCTGACCAGCGGCAGGCCGAGGCAGTAGTTCCCGTCCACCGTGCAGAGCAGCACCACGGCGAAGAGCGGGATCAGCGGCAGGCGTCGCCGGACCGCGACCGCGCCACCCCAGAGCGCCAGGCCGCCGAGCAGCAGCCCGACCGGGTACGCCCGATGTCCGGTCCAGGACCAGGCAACGGCGGCGGCCAGCGCCGCCCAGAGCAGTACGTCCAGCAGGAGGGCCCGGTAACGCCGCAGCTCGCGGCCGATCCGGTCTGCCTGCGCCACGGCTCGCACCGTTCCGACGGTACGCAGCGGCGCCGCTCCCGACGATCCGGGACGCCGCCCCGCCGACCCGGAAATATCGGCGTCGCCGACCCTGAGAAAGGTCAGGGTCGGCGGCTGACGATCGGGCGCAGCCGATCGACGGCCCGGGTTCGTAGCTTCGGGCCATGCTGACAACCGAGGCCGGGCTGAGCACCGCCCAGGTCGCCGAGCGGATCGCCGCGGGACAGGTCAACGACGTACCGGTGCGGTCCGGGCGGAGCGTCGGGGAAATCGTCAAGGCGAACCTCTGCACCCGGATCAACGCGATCATGGGCGTGCTGTTCGGGGTGATCCTCGCGGTGGGCCCGATCCAGGATGCCCTCTTCGGCGGTGTGATCATCGCCAACACCCTGATCGGGGTGGTCCAGGAGCTGCGGGCCAAGCGCACCCTGGACCGGCTGGCGATCGTCGGTGCGGCCCGTCCGGTGGTACGCCGGGACGGTCAGGCCGTCGAGGTGACCTCCGCCGACCTGGTCCTGGACGACCTGATCGAGCTGGGATCCGGCGACCAGATCGCGGTCGACGGGGTGGTGGTCGAGGCGGAGCAGTTGGAGGTGGACGAGTCGCTGCTGACCGGCGAGGCCGATCCGGTGGTGAAGCGGGTCGGCGACCCGCTGCTCTCCGGCAGTTTCGTCACCGCCGGTGCCGGTGCGATGCGGGCCACCAGGGTCGGCCGGGCGGCGTACGCGGCCCGGCTCACCGAGGAGGCCAGCCGGTTCACGCTGGTCAACTCGGAGCTGCGCGGCGGGCTCAACACCATCCTGCGGTTCGTCACCTGGCTGATCGTCCCGACCGGACTGGCCCTGATCGCCAGCCAGTACCTGGTCAACTCCGACGACCTGCCGGAGGCGATCCGACGGATGGTCGCCGGGCTGGTGCCGATGGTGCCGGAAGGGCTGGTCCTGCTCACCTCGGTGGCGTTCGCGGTCGGGGTGATCCGGCTCGGCCGGCGGCGCTGCCTGGTGCAGGAGTTGCCGGCGATCGAGGGGCTGGCCCGGGTCAGCGTGGTCTGCCTGGACAAGACCGGCACGCTCACCGACGCGGCGATGACGGTCTCCGAGGTACGCCAGCTCGATCCGACCGCCCCGGTGTCGGAGCTGCTCGGTCTGCTCGGCGCGGCCGACGAGCGGCCGAACGCCAGCCTGCGGGCGATCGTCGAGGCGTACCCGGCGCCGCCGCACGGCATCGGATCGAGGGCGGCGTGGCGGATCGGGGAGCGGATCCCGTTCTCGTCCGCCCGGAAGTGGGGCGGGGCCACTCTCACCAGCCCGGACGGGATCAGCGCGCAGTGGCGGCTCGGCGCCCCCGACGTACTCCTGCCGGCCGGGCATCCGACCCTGGCCGAGGTCGACGCGTACGGTGCCCGGGGCCTGCGGGTGCTGCTGCTGGCCCGGGCCGGCGCCAACACCCCGCATGCGCACGCGCCGCACCGGCTGATGTGTTTGGAAGGGCCCCCTATACAACAGAAAACGATGAGCGGGGGGCCCTCCTTGCACCCGGTCGCGCTGGTGGTGCTCGCCCAGCGGCTCCGGCCGGAGGCGTCAGAGACGCTGCGCTACTTCACCGAGCAGGGGGTGGTGGTGAAGGTCCTCTCCGGCGACAACGCGCTCTCGGTGGGCGCGGTGGCCCGCAGCCTCGGGCTGCCCGGCGCCGAGCATCCGGTCGACGCCCGGGAGCTTCCCACCGATCCGGTGGAACTCGCCGAGGCGGTGCGCCGGAACACCGTCTTCGGCCGGGTCGGGCCGCAGCAGAAGCGGGAGATGGTGGCGGCGCTCCAGGGCGCCGGGCACACGGTGGCGATGACCGGGGACGGGGTCAACGACGTACTCGCGCTCAAGGACGCGGACATCGGGGTGGCGATGGGCTCGGGCAGTCCGGCCAGCCGGGCGGTGGCCCAGATCGTGCTGCTCGACAACAACTTCGGCGCGTTGCCGGCGGTGGTCGCGCAGGGACGGCGGGTGATCGGCAACATCGAGCGGGTCGCGAACCTCTTCCTGACCAAGACGGTCTACTCGGTGCTGCTCGCCGTGATCGTGGTGCTGAGCCAGGTGCCGTACCCGTTCCTGCCCCGGCATCTGACCATCATCTCGTCGCTGACCATCGGCATCCCGGCGTTCTTTCTGGCGCTGGCCCCGAACCACGAGCGGGCCCGGCCCGGTTTCGTCGGCCGGGTGCTGCGGTTCGCCGTACCGTCCGGGGCGGTGGCGATGGCGGCGACGATCACCTCGTACCTGTTCGCCCGGAGCGTCTACGACGGCGACCTGGCCGCGGAGACCTCGGCCGCGACGCTGACCCTGTTCCTGGTCGGGCTCTGGGTGGTGGCGATCATCGCCCGGCCGTACACCTGGTGGCGGATCCTGCTGGTGCTCGCCCTCGGCCTGGCGTTCCTGACCATCCTGGTGGTGCCGTTCCTCCAGGAGTTCTTCCAGCTGAGCCTGGTCGGGACGACGGCGCCGGTGGTGGCGGCGGGGCTGGCGGTCGCGGCCGGAACGCTGCTGGAACTGGTCCGGGTCGCGCTGCGCCGCACCGGTGCCGACAACCCGGCGGTACGCCGGGAAGCGCGCTGACAACCTCTCCGATGCCTACTCGCCAGCGGGCGGTGCCTCGAAACTGGACTGATTGGCGGCACAGGAACGACGGGCGGTCCCTGCCCTGGCGGGAGGGACCGTGCGGTCTTCGTGTCGTTCCAGGCGCGCCGCCCGGGCGGGTGCGGTCAGCCCTGCTGGTAGCGCTCGTTCTGTCGCAGGGCCTCGGCGAGCTGGTCCTCGAGAATGATGATGCGGCAGGCGGACGCCATGTCGGTGCCCTGGTCGCACAGCTCCCGCGCCCGCGCGGCCAGCCGCAGCTGATAGCGGGAGTAGCGGCGGTGTCCGCCACCGGAGCGGTACGGGTCGATCAGTTTCGCTTCGCCGAGCCGGCGCAGGAAATCCGGCGGGCAACCCACGATTTCCGCCGCGCGGCCCATCGTGTATGCCGGATAGTCCTCGTCGTCGAGCATGTCGTCGGTTTGGGCCAATGAAACCTCCATCACGAGGGCCCCGGCGCTGGAAAGCGCCGGGGCCCAGGGGTTACGGGTCGATAACACCATCTACCGGCAGAGCTGCCGGCTTGTCGTATCCGCACCGCCCGTGCGTGACGGGAGCGGGTGCGAGGATCGCATAAGCGTGACCGGAGACCACCTCTCGTTCGATGGAAGCTGCGGTGTCCGCGCCAGCCCGGCACTGCGGCCGGCAGCGGGCGATCCAACGGTGTGCGAGCCCTCCCTTTCCTCTGACTTCCTCTGTCGTACTTCCGTGCTGTCCGCCGGTGTCGGAGCCCCACGCGACTTCATGGCCCCGCACACGTGCGACGGACGTCCCTCACCTCGGGTGCGGCCCTGAATCCCACATCGGCCCCACCCGCTGTCACTGCCCGGTCGTGGATCACGTCCGGGCACTACCTACCAACTACTTGCCGAGCGGAGCCGGAACGATCCTCGGCCCTGCCCCTCCGCCCTCGGGTGGGGCGGCTGCGTCAGCGTCTTTTCTTCACCCTTGACCTGAAGAAGACTAGCCGCTGTCGGCGAGAATATCTACTACTTAACACATAGATTTGCTCGCAGGCCGCGCCCAGCTTGCCGTCGAGCAAAGATCATCAACGCACCTGGCCCAACCCCGCCACGGCCTGCCACCGGGCGCGACGGACAGACCGCTGTCCCGCCCACCCGCCATCCGCCCCACCCACGCCGCCGCCGGGCAAGATCGTGCTCTTTTGCTGAAAGAGTGGCTTCGTCGAGCGGCCTCGGCACGAGTAGTTGGTCGGGGCCTCGATACTGACGGCCTGTCGACGTCCCGACGGAACCCGTGGCCGGCGGTCAACTGCGGCCTCAAAATCAACGCCCGACGGATCCGCGAGGATCTGCCGGGCGTTTGCGCTGCTCAGGCGAGCGGAGGATACGAGATTCGAACTCGTGAGGGTGTGAACCCAACACGCTTTCCAAGCGTGCGCCCTAGGCCTCTAGGCGAATCCTCCGTCCGACAGGATACAGGCTCCCCGCCGTACGCCCACCCCGGCCGGTCCCCCGAAGATCCCGCGAGCGGCCGGGTACACTTGGCGGCACCCCCCGTGTGGCGTCACCTCGTGAACCTCCCCAGGGCCGGAAGGCAGCAAGGATAAGCGAGCTCTGGCGGGTGCACGGGGGGCCTTGTCTTCCCGCTGAGCGTCCCTGGCAGCCACCTACCCAGACCGCCCACCGCCCGCCTCCTACGGGCTCCCTCGCCGCCCACCGGTCGGCGAACGGGTGGTCGACGTGGAAATCGTCGGGGGCGCGTGACAACCTTGGCACTCGGCAGCGCGGCGGCGGGTGGAGAATGGCCCGGTCGAGAGGAGGCGGGACGAGTGGCACTGGCGCTCTACCGCAAGTACCGGCCCCGCACGTTTGCCGAGGTGATCGGCCAGGAGCACGTCACCGAGCCGCTGTCCCAGGCGTTGCGTACCGGCCGGTTGAACCATGCCTACCTCTTCTCCGGCCCGCGTGGCTGCGGCAAGACCTCCAGTGCCCGGATCCTGGCCCGCTCGCTCAACTGCGCGCAGGGGCCGACCCCGGAGCCCTGCGGGGTCTGCGACTCCTGCAAGAGCCTGGCCACCGACGGGGCCGGCTCGATCGACGTGATCGAGATCGACGCGGCCAGTCACGGTGGCGTGGACGACGCCCGGGAACTGCGCGAACGCGCCTTTTTCGCCCCGGCCAGCAGCCGGTTCAAGATCTATGTGATCGACGAGGCGCACATGGTCTCGACCCAGGGCTTCAACGCCCTGCTCAAGCTGGTCGAGGAGCCGCCGGAGTACGTCAAGTTCATCTTCGCCACCACCGAGCCGGAGAAGGTCCTCGGCACGATCAAGTCGCGGACGCACCACTACCCGTTCCGGCTGATCCCGCCGGGCGTGCTCCGGCCCTACCTGGAGCAGCTCGCCTCGGCCGAGGGCGTCAAGATCGAGCCGGCGGTTTTTCCGCTCGTGGTCCGGGCCGGCGGCGGCAGCGCCCGGGACTCGCTCTCGGTGCTCGACCAGCTCATCGCGGGTGCCGGCCCGGAGGGGGTCAGCTATTCCCGCGCGGTTGCCCTGCTCGGGGTGACCGACGTCGCCCTGATCGACGAGATGTGCGACGCGCTGGCCGCCGGGGACGGCGCCGCCGCGTACGCCACCATCGACCGGGTTGCCGAGGCCGGGCACGATCCGCGCCGGTTCGCCTCTGACCTGCTCGAACGGCTCCGTGACCTGATCGTCCTGCGCCAGGTGCCGGACGCGGTCGCCAAGGGCCTGATCGACGGCCCGGCCGACCAGATCGAGCGGATGGCCGCCCAGGCCGAACGACTCGGCCCGGCCACGCTGTCCCGGTGCGCCGACATCGTGCACAACGGCCTGGTCGAGATGCGTGGCACCACCGCACCGCGACTGCTGCTCGAACTGATCTGCGCCCGGATGCTGCTGCCCGGCGCCGAGGACTCCACCGGCAGCCTGCTGCAACGCCTCGAACGCATGGAGCGCCGGCTCACCCTCTCCGGCGACGCCGCTCCGCCGGCCGCCGCCATCCGCCCACCGACCGCCGTCGACCCGGGCACGGCCCCCGCGACCGCTTCCGCTCCGCCGGCCACCGCCAGCGCCGTCCCGGCCGCTCCCGCCCGGGAGGTACGCGACGCCGCCGCACCCGGGCCGAGCCAGGCACCGGCCGGACCGGTGGTCGTACCGCCGCCGGCCGCCGCCCCGGAGCCACCGGCCCGGCGTCCGGTGCCGCCCGAGGCGGTGATGCCCGACCCGGCCACCCCGGATCCGGTGCCGGCCGGTACCGAGCCGACGGGCGAACTGGACGCCGCCGCCGTACGCCGGGTCTGGGGCGACGTCGTCGGTATGGTCAACCGCAGCAACAAGCGGATCGCCGCGCTGATGCGCGACGCGGTCGTACGCGACCTCGACGGCGACACCCTGGTGCTGACCGTCAAGTCCCCGGTCCTCGCCCAGATGCTCGCCAACGCCTCCGAGGTGCTCACCGACGCCCTCTACGAGGAACTGGGCGGGCGCTGGCAGATCCGTTGCGAGGTGGCCGGCGAGCAGCGTGGGCCGGCACCGGGCGCCCCGCCCCGCCAGTCCACCGGCAGCGGCCCGGTCCCGAACGGCGCCCCGCCCCGGGGCGGCACCGGCTCCGCCTCCGCCGGCGGCAGCCGGGGTGCGACCGGTGGTCGGGAGCGGTCAGCCGGTGGTCGGGAGCGGTCAGCCGGCGGATCCGGCTCGGGCAGCGCCGGTGGCGGTGCGCCGTCCAGCGCCGATGACGACGACTGGCCGGAACCGGCCCGTCCCGGTGGCGTCGCACCGAGCGGCTCGGCCGACGACGACTGGCCGGAGCCGACCCCGCCCGGCAGCACCGGTCCCGCCGGCACGACCGGCACCGCAGCCGGAGCGCCGGGGACTCCGGCCCCCGACGGCGGTCCGAGCGGTGCCGGTAGCCGTACCAACGGCATCGGGGCGCCGGGCGGCAACGGTGCCCGGTCGGCGGGCAGGGGCGGGCCGAGCGGCGGTAACGGGTCCTCGGCCGCCGGTAGCGGCGGATTCGCCGCTCCCGGCGTAGGCAGCGACGGAGTCGGTGCGGTGAGCGGTGTGCGTACCGGCGCGGGGGCCGGCGGCGGCGCGGTCGGTTCCGGGCTCGCGGCGGCCCGGGCGGCGGCGGCCGGCCGTGGACCGAAACCGACCCCGGCTCCGGAGCGGACGCCGGACCCGGAGTGGGCGGGCGAGCCGCCCTACGACCCCGACTACGACGGCCCGCGCCCGCAGCCGGCGTCGATCGGTTACGAGGGCTTCGACCCGGGCGACGAGCCCCTCGACGAGGTGATCGACGAGCGGACCGCCCGGCAGACCAGTGAGCAGCAGGCGGTGCAGTTGCTGCAGCAGACCCTCGGGGCGGAACGGATCGGCGAGGTCGATCTCAACTGACGTCCTCGCCGCTCGCCGACCAGCCGGACGGCCGGCCGGTCGCGGGGCGTCGACCCGGTTGGGGCGTCGAGCCAGCCGGCTGTGGGGCGTCGAGCCGGACGGCCGCGGGGCGTCGAGCCGGCCGCGACCGGTCCGACTAGGCTGGACGCGACCAGTTTCCGCAACCGAGGAGTCGCCGTGCGCCCGGGTGGACAGCCCAACCTGCAGCAGATGATGAAGCAGGCGCAGAAGATGCAGCAGCAGCTCGCCGCCGCGCAGGCGGAGCTGGCCGAGGCGGAGCTGACCGGTACGGCCGGGGGCGGGCTGGTCACCGTGACCATTTCCGGTGCCGGCGAGGTCAAGGCCGTCAAGATCGATCCGAAGGCGGTCGACCCGGAGGACGTGGAGACCCTGGAGGATCTCGTCCTGGCGGCGGTGCACAACGCCCACGACGAGGTACGCAAGCTGACCGAGGAGAAGATGGGCCCGGTCACCGGCGGCATGGGCGGCCTCGGCCTGCCCGGTTTCTGAGCCACCCCGCGATGTACGAGGGTGCCATCCAGGATCTGATCGACGAGTTGGGACGCCTGCCGGGGGTCGGTCCGAAGAGCGCCCAGCGGATCGCGTTCCACGTGCTCTCGGCCGATCCGGCCGACGTGACCCGGCTGGCCACCGCGCTGCGCCGGGTCAAGGAGCTGGTGCGGTTCTGCACCGTCTGCTACAACGTCGCCGAGTCCGAGCAGTGCCGGGTCTGCCGCGACCCACGCCGCACCGAAGAGGTGCTCTGCGTGGTCGAGGAGCCCAAGGACGTGGTGGCGATCGAGCGGACCGGCGAGTTCCGGGGCCGCTACCACGTGCTCGGCGGCGCGATCAACCCGCTGGAGGGTGTCGGCCCGGACAACCTGCGGATCCGGGAACTGCTGGCCCGACTCGGCACCGGCTCGGTGCGCGAGCTGATCCTGGCCACCGATCCGAACACCGAGGGCGAGGCGACCGCGACCTACCTGGCCCTGATGGTCAAGCCGATGGGCATCTCGGTGACCCGACTCGCCAGCGGTCTGCCGGTTGGCGGCGACCTGGAGTACGCCGACGAGATCACCCTGGGCCGCGCCTTCGAAGGTCGCCGCGCTGTCTGACATCGGTGGTGAACAGCCCGACAGGTGATGTAACAAATTCGCATATCCAGAGCCGGACAAAGGCCTCGATTGTTGACCATGCGCGACGCTCTGTCGCTGGTGTCCTGACTGTAAAGACACGATCCGGTACCAACCCATTCGCGGCCCGTTTCCGCCCGGTCCGCGCGACGGCTAGTGTCTCGCCATCGGTGGCCCCCGTCACCGCGTTTGTCGTATCCACAGGACGAGGTGAAGCACCATGCGTGCACCAAGACCGAAGGTCGCCATCGCGGCCGTAGCGGTCGCGGCCCTCGCGGTAGCCGGCTGTGCCGAGAGCGACCGCGGCGATTCGGGCGCAAGTGAGAAGGACACCCTGGTCTTCGGCGTGGCCGGTGACCCGAAGGTGCTGGACCCCAGCCTGGCCAGTGACGGCGAGTCGCTGCGGGTCGCCCGTCAGATCTTCGAGACCCTGGTCCGCCCCGAGGAGGGCGGCACCAAGATCACGCCGAGCCTGGCCGAGAGCTGGACCCCGGACGCGACCGGCACCGTCTGGACCTTCAAGCTCCGCTCGGGTGTGAAGTTCCACGACGGCACGGACTTCAACGCCGACGCCGTATGTGTCAACTTCAACCGCTGGTACAACGCCAAGGGTCTGATGCAGAGCCCGGACGTCACGCCGTACTGGCAGGACGTGATGGGTGGCTTCGCCGCCAACGAGCGGGACGACCTGCCGCAGAGCCTCTTCAAGTCGTGCACGGCGAAGGACCCGACCACCGTCGACCTCGCCTTCACCCGGGTCTCCAGCAAGATCCCGGCCGCGCTGATGCTGCCGTCGTTCTCCATCCACAGCCCGAAGGCGCTGGAGGAGTACCAGGCCAGCAACATCGGCGGTAGCGCCGACAACATCCAGTACCCGCCGTACGCGATGGAGCACCCGACCGGCACCGGTCCGTTCAAGTTCAAGTCCTGGGACATCGCCAACAAGACGCTGACCCTGGAGCGGAACGAGGAGTACAGCGGCGCGCAGAAGGCCAAGCTGAAGACCCTCATCTTCAAGACCATCTCCGACGAGAACGCCCGGAAGCAGGCGCTGCGCTCCGGCGACATCCAGGGCTACGACCTGGTCGGTCCGGCGGACGTGGAGCCGTTGAAGAACGAGGGCTTCAACATGCTGACCCGTCCGGCGTTCAACATCCTCTACCTGGCTATCAACCAGGACGGCGGCAACCCGAAGCTCAAGGACATCCGGGTCCGGCAGGCGATCGCATACGCCCTGAACCGGCAGGCGCTGGTCGACTCGAAGCTCCCCCCGGGCGCCAAGGTGGCCACCCAGTTCATGCCGGACACCGTGGAGGGCTGGAACCCGCAGGTCACCACGTACGACTACAACGTGGAGAAGGCCAAGCAGCTGCTCGCCGATGCCGGCGCCAGCAACCTGACGCTGCGGTTCCACTACCCGACCGAGGTCACCCGGCCGTACATGCCGAACCCGAAGGACCTCTTCGAGCTTCTCTCGGCGGACCTCCAGGCGGCCGGCATCAAGATCCAGCCGATTCCGCTGAAGTGGACCCCGGACTACCTCAACGCCACCACCACGGGCACCGAGCACGACCTGCACTTCCTGGGTTGGACCGGTGACTACGGCGACGGCTACAACTTCATCGGCACGATGTTCGACCGGCAGAAGCCGGAGTGGGGCTTCAACAACCCGGCCCTCTTCGAACTGTTCAAGAAGGCCGACACCACCGCGGACGCCGCCGCCCGGTACGAGCTCTACAAGGAGCTCAACGCCGAGATCATGAAGTTCCTGCCGGGTGTGCCGATCTCGCACTCGCCGCCGGCGATCGTGTTCGGTAAGGACGTGACCGGGGTCAAGCCGAGCCCGCTCACCGACGAGCGGTACGCCACCGCCGAGTTCAAGTCCTGACATAGAGAAGAGGGACCGCGGGCGGGCGCGCCCTGATCCCGGCCGGTAGACCCCGGCCGGAGGTCAGCCCAGCGCCCGCCCGCGCGACCCTCCGCACCCCGCCAGAGGTCGCCAGTGTTCCGGTTCATCGTCAGACGCCTGTTGCAGCTGATACCCGCGCTTCTCGGGCTCTCCATCCTGTTGTTCATCTGGCTGCACCGGCTGCCCGGCGGCCCGGAGACCGCGATCCTCGGCGAGCGTGGCACCCCGGAGATGCGCGCCGCGATCCGGGACAACCTCGGGCTGGACGAGCCGGTCCTGGTGCAGTACGGCCGGTTCATGCAGCGCATGTTCCGGCTCGACCTGGGCACCTCGATCTCCACCAAGCGCGAGGTGACCACCGAGTTCCTGCAACGCTTCCCGGGTACCTTCGAACTGGCCACGACCGCGTTGGTCATCGCGATCGCGGTCGGCATCCCGCTCGGCTACCTCGCCGCCCGCCGTCGCGGCCGGCTCCTCGACCACCTCTCGGTGGGCGGATCGCTGATCGGTGTCTGCATCCCGGTCTTCTTCCTGGCGTACGTGCTCAAGGCGATCTTCGCCGAGAACCTGCATCTCTTCCCGGCCAGCGGCCGGCAGGACCCGACCATCGACGCGACCCGGGTCACCAACTTCTTCGTCCTCGATGGGCTGCTCACCCGCGAGTGGGACGCCGCCGCCGACGCGCTCTGGCACCTCGTCCTGCCCGGCCTCGCCCTGGCCAGCATCCCGCTGGCGATCATCGTCCGGATCACCCGGGCGAGCGTGCTGGAAGTGCTCAGCGAGGACTTCGTCCGGACCGCCGAGGCCAAGGGCCTGACCGAGCGGGTCGTACGCCGACGGCATGTGCTGCGCAACGCGATGCTGCCGGTGGCAACCACGATCGGCCTGCTCACCGGTGGTCTGCTCTCCGGCGCGGTACTCACCGAGACCGTCTTCGCGTTCAGCGGCATCGGGGCGTTCATCGCGGACGCGATCAGCCAGCGGGACTATCCGGTGTTGATGGGCTTCATCATGATCATTGCCGTGCTCTTCGTACTGGTGAACCTGCTGGTCGACCTCTCGTACAGCCTGATCGACCCCAGGGTGCGTGTCCGGTGAGCGCGAGGAGTGAGCTTGCGAGCCCCGCAGTCGCGAACGGAAGGCAGGCTCGGGTGAGCGCGAGGAGTGAGCTTGCGAGCCCCGCAGTCGCGAACGGAAGGCAGGCTCGGGTGAGCGCGAGGAGTGAGCTTGCGAGCCCCGCAGTCGCGAACGGATGGTGGGCCCGATGACGATCACCGAACGGGCCAGGAAGAAGGCCGAGAAGCTCGACCGGCTCGGCGAACTCTCCGCGGCCCGGGACGAGGAACGCGGCGTCAGCCTCTGGCAGGAGGCGTTCCGCCGGCTCCGACGCAACCCTGCGGCGATCGCTGGCGCGGTCGTACTCGGCATCTTCCTGCTGGTCGCGATCGTCGGGCCGTTCTTCGTGCCGTACGGGCCGACCGACACGGTCGGGATCCGGGACGGTCTGGTCAAGTCGGGCCAGGGCATCATCCCCGGCCCCTCCGCCGAGCACTGGCTCGGCTTCGACCACCAGGGGCGGGACGAGTTCAGCCGGTTGATCGTCGGAGCCCGGCAGACCCTCCTGGTCGGCGTGGTCGCCACGCTGATCGGTCTGGCGATCGGCGCCCTGATCGGCGGTGTCGCCGGTGCCGCCGCCGGACTCGGCGGGCGCTGGGGGCGCTGGGTCGACACCATGCTGATGCGGCTCATCGACATGATGCTGGCGCTGCCCAGCCTGCTGCTCGCGGTCAGCATCGCGGCGTTGCTCGGCGCCAGCCTGACCACCGTGATGATCGCGGTCGGTGTGGTCTCGGTGCCGGTCTTCGCCCGGCTGCTGCGCGGGGCGATGATCGCCCAGGCCAACAGCGACTACGTGCTCGCGGCGACCTCGCTCGGGGTACGCCGGTCGAAGATCGCGCTCGGCCACGTGCTGCCGAACTCGCTGGCCCCGGTCATCGTGCAGGCAACGCTGACCCTGGCCACCGCGATCATCGAGGCGGCCGCGCTCTCCTTCCTCGGCCTCGGCAACCCGGACACCGCGATTCCGGAGTGGGGTGTGATGCTCGCCGACGCGCAGCCGTACCTGGGCATCCGGCCGGCGCTGGCGATCTATCCGGCCGTGGCGATCATCATCACCGCGCTGGGCTTCACCCTGCTCGGTGAGGCGATGCGCGAGGCCCTCGACCCGAAGCTGCGGAAGTGATCAGTCATGGCACTGCTTGATGTGCAGGATCTCTCCGTCACGTTCCGTCAGCGCGGAAAGCGTACGGTGCGGGCGGTCGACGGGGTCTCGTTCTCGGTGAACGCGGGCGAGGTCGTCGGCCTGGTCGGCGAGTCCGGCTGCGGCAAGAGCGTGACCTCGCTGGCGCTGATGGGTCTGCTGCCCCAGCAGCCCGGGATCTCGGTGCAGGGCCGGGCCGACTTCGACGGTACCGACCTGCTCCGGGTCGACCGGCGGGCGATGCGGGACATCCGGGGCCGGGACATCGCGATGATCTTCCAGGACCCGCTCTCCTCGCTCAACCCGGTCATCCCGATCGGCCGGCAGGTGACCGAGGTGCTGGCCCGGCACCGTGGGCTCGGCGGCGACGCGGCTCGCAAGGAGGCCGCCGACCTGCTGGACCGGGTCGGCATCCCGGACCCGAAGCGGCGGCTCAGGGAATATCCGCACCAGCTCTCCGGCGGGATGCGCCAGCGGGCGCTGATCGCGATCGCGGTGGCCTGCCGTCCCCGGCTGCTGATCGCCGACGAGCCCACCACGGCGCTGGACGTGACCATCCAGGCACAGATCCTGGAACTGCTCAAGGACCTGGTACGCGACTCCGGTACCGCCCTGGTGATGATCACCCACGACCTGGGTGTGGTCGCCGGGATGTGTGACACCGTGAACGTGCTCTACGCCGGCCGGGTGGTGGAGACCGCCCGCCGCAAGCCGCTGTTCACCGAGCCGAGGCACCCGTACACGGTGGGGCTGCTCAGGTCGATTCCGCGCCTGGACGTGGGCCGGGGCGAGCGGCTTTCCCCGATCCCCGGCTCGGTCCGGGACGTACTGCCCTGGGCCGACGGGTGCGCCTTCGCGCCCCGCTGCGACCGGCAGGTGGAGGCGTGTCTCGGCCAGCCGCCGCAGCTCGCGCTGACCCACACCGACCGGACGTACCGGTGCGTCAACCCGGTGCCGCCGGCCGGCGCGGGGCCGGCCGGACCCGCTTCGGCGGCCGCCGCGGAGCCGGCGGTGGCCGGAGTCGTTCCGGCGCAGGCGACGGTGCCCGGGGAACGGCCGGTGGAAGAGCGGGCGGAGCTGCCCGCTCCGGGCGAGGAGGAGTCGGCATGACCGACGTGCAGGCCACCGGGAAGTCCGGAAACCTGGTCGAGGTCCGGGATCTCAAGGTGCACTTCCCGATCACCCGGGGAGTGCTCTTCGACCGGGTCGTCGGGCATGTCAAGGCGGTGGACGGGGTCGACCTGTCCATTCCGCGCGGCAAGACGTACGGGCTGGTCGGCGAGTCCGGCTGCGGCAAGTCGACGCTCGGCAGGGCACTGCTCCAGTTGACCCGACCGACCGGCGGGCAGGTGAACTTCGACGGCGTCGAGCTGACCAGGCTGCCGCCGAACCGGCTCCGGACGATGCGCCGCCGGATGCAGATGATCTTCCAGGACCCGATGTCCAGTCTGGACCCCCGGCAGAATGTCGAGTCCATCCTGGTCGAGGGCTTGCAGGCGCACGGGATCGGTGCCGACCGGGCGGCCCGGCGGGACATCATCACCAAGACCCTGGACGCGGTCGGGCTGCCGAAGTGGGCGCTGTCCCGCTATCCGCACGAGTTCTCCGGCGGGCAGCGGCAGCGCATCGGCATCGCCCGGGCGCTGGTGCTCGGCCCCGAACTGATCGTCGCCGACGAGCCGGTCTCCGCGCTGGACGTGTCGATCCAGGCCCAGGTGGTGAACCTCCTCGACGAACTCCAGGACGAGCTGGGGCTGACCTACCTGGTGATCGCGCACGACCTGGCGGTGGTGCGGCACATCTCCGACGTGGTCGGCGTGATGTATCTCGGTGCGCTGGTGGAGGAGGCGCCGAGCGACCGGCTCTACCGGGAGCCGCTGCACCCGTACACCCGGGCGCTGATGTCGGCGGTGCCGGTGCCGGACCCGGACCTGGAGGACCGTCGGGAGCGGATCCTGCTCGCCGGCGACCTGCCCTCGCCGGCCAACCCGCCGGCCGGCTGCCGCTTCCACACCCGCTGCCCCTGGGCGCAGCCGACCCGGTGTGCCGACGAGCGGCCGGCGCTACGCGAGATCGGCGAGAGCCGGGTGGCCTGCCACTGGGCGGAGCAGATCGCCAGCGGCGAGATCCGACCGCACAGCGTGAGCGTGCAGATCGTTCGGCCGGAGGACGAGGGCGAGGCGCCCGGCGTCGTCTCCGCGCCGAGCGAGCCGGGCTCGTTCGTCTAGGTGGCCTCCGGGCGGCGGGACGAGTTCCTCGCCCGCCGCCGATGCGGTCAGCTCCGCTGCCGGTGTCGCGTCGATGCGGCAGCAGCCCCGGTCAGTTCCCGGGTGCGGAGCCGTGGTGCGCGTGGTCGGCACCCGCGATCGTCCGTGGTACCTGAGCCTCGGTGCCGGGTTCGACGATGACGAACTGCCCCATCATGCCGGAGTCCTCGTGCCGGAGGATGTGGCAGTGGTACATGTAGGGCGTACTCGGGTCGGTGTGCTGACCGAACTGGACGGCGAGCCGTACCTTGCTCTTTCCCGGCACGTACACGGTGTCCTTCGGGCCGCTGGCGTAGGCCGGTGGCGGCCCGCCGTTCACGTCCAGGACCCGGAACGCGACCTCGTGGATGTGGAAGTTGTGCGCGTAGACGTTGTTCTCGATCTCCCAGATCTCCCGGGCGCCGGCCGGCACCACCTCGTCGATGCGGGACATGTCCATCTCCTTGCCGTTGATGGCGTCATGGCCGTTGAGCCGGAATCGTCGAACCCGGGCGTCGGCGGGTACCTCGACCCGGTTCTCCGCCAACCGGGCGGGTAGCGCGGGCGAGGCCGCCAACCGTGGCGCGGCGACGATCTTCAGCACGTCGAAGTCGCCGGCGTCGATGTCCGCGGACCCGCCGACGCTGGAGAGCACCACCTGCTCGCCGGCGGAGAACCGTACGACGATCTCGATCCGTTCGCCGGGGGTCAGCGACACCTGGTCGAGCTCGACCGGGGCTTCGAGCAGGCCGGCGTCGTTGCCGACGACGTGGAACCGGCGGCGGTCGGCGAACCTGACGTGGTACATCCGGGCGTTCGAGCCGTTGAGGATGCGGAACCGCACCAGTTCGGTGCTGACCTCCAGGTAGGGGTCGTAGGTGCCGTTGACCAGGATGTGGTTGCCGAGGATGCCGAAGGTCCCCTTCAGCGGATCGCCGTCCAGGGAGCCGTCCGGGGTGAAACGCTTGTCCTGGAGGATCAGCGGGACGTCGTCGACCCCGTACCTCTCCGGCAGCGGCGGGCCGCCCGGCTCGTCGAGGATGAACATCCCGGCCAGTCCCCGATAGACCTGCATGGCCGTGGACCCGTGCACGTGCGGGTGGTACCAGGAGGTGGCGGCCGGCTGGTCGATCGTCCACTGCGGGGTCCAGGTCGCACCCGGAACGATCGGCTGGTGCGGTCCACCGTCCATTTTGGCGGGCAGCCGCATCCCGTGCCAGTGCACGGTGCTCAGCTCGCCCAACCGGTTGGTCACCGCCATCCGTACGGTCTCGCCACGCCGGGCCCGGATCGTCGGGCCGAGGTGCGGTCCGTTGAAGCCCCAGGTGGCGGTCGGTTTGCCGGGCAGCAGCTCGCTCTGGCCGCGTTGCATGGCCAACTCGAACCGCCGCACCCCTGCGGCGTCGACGGTCGACTTGGCCAACGGCGGGATGCGTAGCCGGTTCCCGAACGTCAACGTGCCCTGCGGGCGGAGGTCGTCCGTCCGGGCGCCCGAGCCACAGGCGGTCGCGAGGGCGGGCAGGGCGGCTAGCAGGAGAAACTTTCTGCGGTGCATAAGGTGATCATGCTTTGTCGGTCGAGGTTGCGGATCAGGAGGATCACCCCAACCGCAGCTAGGCCGTGTGTCATAAGTGCCGTTCGAGTCTCCGGAGCCAGATGTCGATCATGCTGATGGTGGCGGTGGCCTCGTACCGCACCGCGAGCTTGTCGTAACGGGTGGCCACGGCGCGGTGCTGTTTGAGCTGTTT